>JBOICR010000024.1:0-4075 GCA_050740195.1 Nevskiaceae bacterium
GGCCTGCGCGCCTTGGAACACCATGACGCTGGTGGCCAGCTGACGCCACACCGGGTTGGCGCGCGCCACGTGGCCCACGAGCGTGCCGTGTGGGCCACGACCGGCGTCGACGAGAAACGGAATGTGGTTGACCACAAGCCCGTCAGGGCCCTGCACCACCCAGGTGGACAGCGGGTGGGCTCGCACCAACTCGTGCAGCACGTCGGTGCGGGTCTCTTCGAAATGGGCGGGCATGTACATCGGGGGCTCGCAGGCGGTGGATCGGGGCGCGGCAAGGATAATCGCGCTTTGACGGCCGCGTCTGGGACCGTCGCGCATCCTTCGCGCGGCATCGATCGGCGCGCACCGCAGTCGCTTCCACACACCCCATGCCAGACATCGCCCCCGAGGTGCGGCGCCGCCGCACCTTCGCCATCATTTCGCATCCCGACGCGGGCAAGACCACGCTAACGGAGAAGCTGCTGCTGTTCGGCGGCGCGATCCAGCTCGCCGGTACGGTCAAGGGGCGCAAGGCGTCGCGGCACGCGACCTCGGACTGGATGGCGCTGGAACAGCAGCGCGGCATCTCGATCACGACCTCGGTGATGCAGTTCCCGTACGACGGGCGCATCGTCAACCTGCTCGACACGCCCGGCCACGAGGATTTCTCCGAGGACACCTACCGCACGCTGACCGCGGTGGATTCGGCGCTGATGGTGATCGACGCCGCCAAGGGCGTGGAGCCGCGCACGATCAAGCTGATGGAGGTGTGCCGCATGCGCGACACGCCGATCGTCACTTTCATCAACAAGCTCGATCGCGAGGGACGGCCGCCGCTGGAGCTGCTAGACGAGATAGAACGTGTGCTCAACATCCGCTGCGCGCCGATCACCTGGCCGGTCGGGATGGGCCGCGACTTCAAGGGCGTCTACCACCTGCTCGAAGACCGCTTCTACCTGTATTCGGGCGACAAGCTGAAGGTCTCCGAGATCGAGACCCTCGACGGCCTGCTGACGCCGGGGCTCGACCAGCGTTTCGGCTACACCTACCAGCAGCTGCGCGAGGAGATCGAGTTGGTGCAGGCGGCCGGCCACGGCTTCGACCTCGCCGAGTACCGCGCCGCGAAGCTCACGCCGGTGTTCTTCGGATCGGCCATCAACAATTTCGGCGTGCGCGAGCTGCTCGACGGATTCACCGAGTGGGCACCGCCGCCCGCGGCGCGAGCGGCCGACTCACGCACGGTGGTGCCGGACGAACCGGAGCTCAGCGGTTTCTGTTTCAAGATCCAGGCCAACATGGACCCCAAGCACCGCGACCGCGTGGCGTTCGTGCGGATCTGCTCCGGCGCCTACCGCAAGGGCATGACCTTGCACTCGGTGCGGCTCGGCGGCCCGGTGCGCGTGTCGCAGGCGCTGACCTTCATGGCGCGCGACCGCGAGGCGGTCGAGGAAGCGTACCCGGGCGACATCATCGGCCTGCACAACTACGGCACCATCGCCATCGGCGACACCTTCAGCGAGGGTGAGGCGCTGCGCTTCTCGGGCGTGCCGAATTTCGCGCCGGACCTGTTCCGTCGCGTAGTGCTGCGCGATCCGCTCAAGGCCAAGCAGTTGAACAAGGGCCTCGACCAGTTGTGCGAGGAGGGCGCCACCCAGGTCTACCGGCCGCTGACCAACAACGACATCATCCTCGGCGCCGTCGGCCAGTTGCAGTTCGAAGTCACGCAGTTCCGGCTGAAGGACGAATACGGCGTCGAAGCCGCGCTCGAGCCGGCCACGATCCATTCCGCGCGCTGGATAGTCGCCGTAGAACCAAAGAAGCTCAAGGAATTCCAGGACAAGAACGACACGCGCCTGGCGCGCGACCACTTCGGTGACCTGGTCTACCTCGCCTCCAGCGCGGTCAACCTGCAGATGGTGCAGGAACGCCACCCCGACATCCGCTTCACCGACACGCGCGAGCACGGCGCCTAGAAAAAGGCGGAAAATGGACCTGACCCCTTTTCTGCACTGTGCGCCAGTTCACATGCCCGGCAAGCACCCTGACTAGAATTGGCGACATGAGCCACCAATCGAGGCGGATGTTGCAGCGCGGCGTCGCGGCTGCGGCGCTACTGCTGGCGTCGTTGCCGGCGTTTGCCGCGCGCGACGTCATCCTGGTGCTCGACAACTCCGGATCGATGCGGGTCAACGACCCGGCGCGGCTGGCCTCGGCCGCGGTCACGGAATTCATCCAGAGCCAGCCGTTCGACACGCGCGTCGCCATCGTCCTGTTTACCAGCGATGCCGAGCTGGTGCTGCCGCTGATGCCGGCGGAGGTCGCGGCCGACGGCGAGGCCGCCAACGCGCTGCGCAAGTTCAGCTATCGCGGGCAATGGACGCAGATCGCGTCAGGCGTGGAGCGCGGCCTGTACGAGCTGCGCAACGAAGGCCGTGACAACGCCACGCGCGCGATCGTGCTGATGACCGACGGCATCATCGACACCGGCAATCCGCGCAAGGACGCCGAGCTGCACCAGTGGCTGCGCCAGGACCTCGCGAGCGAGGCCAAGCGCGAGGGCGTGCGCATCTTCGGCGTCGCGTTCACGGAGCGCGCCGACTTCCAGCTGCTGCAATCGCTGGCCGCCGTCACCGGCGGCGAGTATTTCCGCGTGCTGCGTGCCGAGGGTATCCGCCGCTCGTTGCAGCGCATCGATTCGATCATGGGATCCGGCGTGCCGCCGCCAGTGGCCGAGACCGCGCCAGCCGCGACCGCGCCGGCGGAACCCTTGCCCGAGACCGCGCCGGCCACGGAAGCCGCTGCCCCGGCAACCGAATCGAAGCGCTCCGGCGCGTTGAAGTGGTGGCTGCTGAGCGCGCTGGCGCTGCTGGCCATCGCCGTCGCGCTGGGCTGGGCGTTCCGGCTGGCACAGCGCACCACCTCCGGCAAGGCCGCGGCGAGGAGCGAGCCCGACCCGGACAAGCCGCCCGATCACGGGCCGCTCGGCGTGCTGTTCAACAGCCTCGAGCGCCACGAGATCGGCGCGCAGCCGGTCGTCATCGGCCGCGCCGGCGGCACCGACCCGACGCGCCAGTACATCATCGTTCCCGAGAAGACCGTCGGCCGCTGGCACGCCACGATCGAGCGGCGCGGTCAGACCTTCTGGCTGCGCGACGAGGGCAGCGTCAACGGAACCTTCGTCAACGACGAGCGTGTCATCGGCGAACAGCCGCTCAAGCACCGCGACACCTTGCGGCTGCACACGCACGCCTACGAGTTCGAGATCCCCGAACTTGGCGACGTCGACCGGACGATGCTCAGCCCGAAGCGGCGGTTGTCGTCCTGATCAGTCGGCGGCCGTCGCGCCAGGGGCTCATCGCCTGAGCCAGCGGCGCCAGCAGAATGTTGCTGACGCCCCAGAAGCGATTCTCAGATCCGGAACGCTTCTCACCTGTCACTTTTAGCAGGTGGCAGTGGGGTTTGTTCAGCGTATCCTTGGGGCGCGGTTTCCAACGCAAGAAAAGAACTCGGGGGTTCAAAAAATGCGCGCGAACTGGGCGCGTCTGGGCGCGACACTGGCTGCCGTTGTTATCGCCGGAGTGCAGCTTCCGGTTGCGGCAACGCAAATTCTGCCGGGCTGCTCGACTCAGAACACTCTGAACGGGGCTCCCGCGCGGGTATCGCGGGTCACTCAGGAATCGAACGCGACAGCCTGCCCCGTGGGCCAAATACGCCGCTGGAGGCACAACCAGTCCGGAAAAATCTACCTCGACGCGGCAGAGCGAGTGTTTGACCGGTCGATACCCGCGCCGCCCGCGAATTGCCAGTGGAACAGCATGTTCTCTATTGGTTACTCATCGTCCACCGCGACCCTGGAAAGGCGCCATTTCCCGAACTGCGCTACCGACGACCCCAACGCGTGCACCGGCGGTAATGGGACCGGGGATCTTGAACCCCTCACCCTGACCTGTACCAAACGATACTTCGCGAAAGTACCGGATCCCAAGCGCGAGGAGCTTGGTAGTTGCGAAACGTGCGTCGGCAACCCCGTGAATCCGGCAACCGGCAACAAGTTCCAGCGAGAAGGCGACTATCGGTCGGCGGGCTCGCAGCAGCT
>JBOICR010000025.1:0-1620 GCA_050740195.1 Nevskiaceae bacterium
GTCGTTCCCGGCCGCCATGCCGGAACGGTCACCTATCACGACTCCTGCTCGGGCTTGCGCGAGCTCGGCGTGAAGCACCAGCCGCGCGCGCTGCTCGGGCGGATGCCCGGCCTCGAGCTCAGGGAAATGGACGAGTGCGAGCAGTGCTGCGGCTTCGGCGGCACGTTCGCGGTCAAGTTTGGCGACGTGTCGGCGGCGATCGCCGATCGCAAGTGCGCCGCGATCGAGGCGAGCAGGGCCGGCGCGGTGGTCCTCGGCGACCTCGGCTGCATGCTGAACATCGAAGGCCGGCTGCGGCGGCGCGGCGACAACAAAACGAAAGTCCTGCACGTTGCCGAGATTCTGGCCGGAATGACAGATAGCGCGATTAACGCGTAACGCGGGCGGCGGTCCGGTTTTGTCACTCGTCACGCGTCACTTGTCACCATCCGAAGGAGAATAGGTGCAAGTCACATCATCACAATTCAAGCAAGCTGCCAGTCAAAAGCTTGCCGACCCGAAGGTACAGAAAGCGCTGAAGAACGCCAAGGGCAAGCTTGTGGTCGCGCGCGCGCAATCCATACTGGAACTCGACAACTTCGAGGAGATCCGCGAAGCGGCGGCGCGCATCCGCGACTTCGGCCTGCAGAACCTGGACGCGCTGCTGGAGGAGTGGGAGAAGAACGCAAAAGCCGCGGGCGCCATCGTCCACTGGGCCGAGACGCCGCAGGACGTCAACCGGCTGGCGATAGAGATCGCGCGGAAGCACAAGGTGCGCAAGATCATCAAGTCCAAGTCGATGCTCGGCGAGGAAACCGATCTCAACCATGCCCTGGAGGCGGCCGGCCTGGACGTGCGTGAGACCGACCTCGGCGAATACATCATCCAGCAGTTCGGCGAAACGCCGTCGCACATCATCGCGCCGGCGGTTCACAAGTCCAAGGACGACATCGCCGACCTGTTCACTGTGAAGCACAAGCGCCCGCGGCTCACTGAAATCGCGGCGCTGACCCACGAAGCGCGCGAGATCCTGCGCCCGCACTTTCTCGACGCGGACATGGGCATTACCGGCGCCAACTTCCTGGTCGCTGAGACCGGCTCCACCATGATCGTCACCAACGAGGGCAATGGGCGCATGACCACTACCATTCCCAGGGTGCACGTGGCGATCGCGGGGATCGAGAAGATCATCGCCACGCTGGAGGACGTGTCACTGATGCTGCGGCTGCTGACCCGCTCCGCGACCGGACAGTCGATCAGCAACTACCTTTCGTACACCACCGGGCCGAAGCGTCCGGGCGACAAGGATGGGCCCGGCGAATTCCACGTCATCGTCGTCGACGCCGGGCGCACCAGGATACTCGGCTCCGAGATCCGCGAAGCGTTGCGCTGCATCCGCTGCGGCGCCTGCTTGAACCACTGCCCGGTGTATCAGAACATCGGTGGCCACGCCTATGGCTGGGTTTACCCCGGACCGATCGGCTCGATCCTGACGCCGGCCTACGTCGGCATCGAGAACGCGCTCGATCTGCCGAACGCGGCGACGCTGTGCAACCAGTGCGGCGTGGTATGCCCGGTCAAGATCCCGCTGCCGGACCTGATGCGCAGGCTGCGCGAGAAGCAGGTGGAGCGCCATCTGCG
>JBOICR010000026.1:0-9985 GCA_050740195.1 Nevskiaceae bacterium
CCGCCGAGGTCGACGATGACGGCGCCGCGCTCGAGGCGCTTGACCAGGCCGGTCAGCAGCTCGCCGATGCGGTTCTTGTAGGCCTCGACGATCTGCGCGCGCTCGGCCTCGCGCACTTTCTGCACGATGACCTGCTTGGCGGCTTGCGCGCTGATGCGGCCGAACTCGACGTTGTCGAGCTTCTCCTCGATCACCGCACCCGCCTGGAGGCCCGGATCCTTCTTGACTGCGTCGGCCAGGTACAGGTGGCGCTCGGGCGACTCGAAGGTCTCGTCGCCATCGGCCAGCACCGTCCAGCGGCGGAACGTTTCGTAGTCGCCGGTGGCGCGCTCGATGGCGACGCGCACGTCGTATTCCTCGCTGTGCTTCTTCTTGGTGGCGGACGCGAGCGCGGCTTCGAGCGCGTCGAAGATGATTTCCTTCTCGACACCCTTCTCGTTGGAGACGACGTCGACCATCACCAGAATGTTCTTGTTCACGATCCGCTCAGCTCCGTTTCATAGTCTGGAACCAACCGCGCCCGCTCGATCTCGTCCAGCCTCAGTTCGACCACGCCGGCGTCCGCCGTTTCCAGCACGACCCGGCCATCCTTCAAGCCCTTCAGCACGCCCTGAAACTTGCGGCGCCCGTCCTTCGGCGCCGTCAGCTGCACCTTGGCCACCGATCCCGCAAACCGCTCGAAATGCGCCGGCTTCATCAGCGGCCGGTCCATCCCGGGCGAGGACACTTCGAGACGGTAGTTCTGCGGGACGGGGTCCTCCACATCCAGCACACCTTCCACCTCGCGGCTCACCCGCTCGCAATCGCCCAACGTGATGCCGCCCGGCGCGTCGATGAACAGACGCACCATCGCCGACCCCTTATGAGGGCTGAATTCAAGCAAAACAAGCTCATAGCCCATGGTCTGCACCAAAGGCTCGATCAACGCCTGAAGCCGATCCTGCACTGACGCCATGCCGCCATCGCCACCTTGGGGGAACAAAAAAGGGCCCCGAGAGGCCCTGGTTGTTCCAACCCAGTTCTAATTTGGTAGCGGGGGCAGGATTCGAACCTGCGACCTTCGGGTTATGAGCCCGACGAGCTGCCAGACTGCTCCACCCCGCACCGGGGCGCGCATGATAGTGGGTAAGGCCCCGGGCGGCAAGCGGTTTTCGGCCCTGGAGGGGCACCAAAAAAAACCGGCTTTCGCCGGTTTTTCTTGGTGCCCACGGAGGGACTCGAACCCCCACGACTTTCGCCGCTACCACCTCAAGGTAGTGCGTCTACCAATTCCGCCACGTGGGCCTGAAAACGAGCTACTCGGGAACCTTCGGCGTCTCCGGCTCAACCGGTTTGGCCTGGTCCTGTGGCGCCTGGCTCTGTGGCGCATCCCGATCCATGACGCTCTCCGGCGCCCGGCGGCCCTGGACCACGTAGGCCAGCGAAAGGCTTGCCAGGAAGAACACCGCCGCGCAGACCGCCGTCGCCCGGCTCAGGAAATTCGCCGAGCCGCGGGCACCGAACACCGTGCCCGACGCGCCGCTGCCAAAGGCAGCGCCCGCATCGGCGCCCTTGCCGTGCTGAAGCAGCACCAGCCCGATGACCGCAGCCGCCGCAAGCACCTGAACCACTACCAGAATCGTATACATCGTCGTCGCGCCACCCTCACGTTGTCGGGATTTGCGACCGCGCCGCGGCGCAGATCGCCAGAAATTCATCGGCCTTCAGCGAAGCCCCGCCGATCAGCCCGCCGTCGACATCCGGCCCCGCGAACAGCGTGCCGGCGTTGCCGGAATTGACGCTGCCGCCGTACAGGATCCGCAAAGCGGCGGCGATTCTAGCATCACGCGTTGCGACCTGTGCGCGCAGGAACGCGTGTGCGTCTTGCGCCTGCTGCGGTGTCGCCGTGCGGCCGGTGCCGATCGCCCAGACCGGCTCGTACGCCACGACCGCGTTGGCGAGGCTGCCGGCGCCGGACGCCTTCAGCACCGCGCCGAGCTGGCGCTCCAGCACCGCTTCGGTCTGGCCGGATTCCCGCTGCTCCAGCGTTTCGCCAACACACAGGATCGGCACCAACCCGAGTGCCTGCGCGGTGCGGAATTTGGCGGCAACTCTCTCGTCGGTCTCGCCATACAAGGCGCGCCGCTCGGAGTGGCCGACGATCACGTACTCGCAGCCGGTTTCCTTCAGCATCGCGCCGTGGAGCTCGCCGGTAAACGCCCCGGGCTTCTCCTGCTCGCACAGGTCCTGCGCACCGAGCCGGATCGGCGTGCCCTTGAGCGCCTGCCCGACCGACTCGAGATAGACCGCCGGCGGGCACATCACGACGTCGACGTCGCGGCTCTTTGCCAACCCCGCCGCGGACCTCTCGACCAGCGCCGCGTTGGCGGCACGGCTGCCGTTCATTTTCCAATTGCCCGCAACCAGGTATCGGCGCATCGCGCTGCTCCGTCGGGGTGGGTTCAGGGGGCCGCGGCGCGGACTTCCGCAGCGATCGATTCGGCGGTCTCGCGCGACTCGCGCTCGTCCCGCGATTCGACCATCACGCGCACCAGCGGCTCGGTACCCGAGGGCCGCAGCAGGATGCGGCCGCGACCGTTGAGCCGCTTCTCGCCGGCTTTCAAGGCGCTCTGCACGGCCGCCGCCTCGACGACTGCGCGCGCCTTGCCCTTGACCGGCACGTTGATCAGCACCTGCGGGTATTTCTCGACCGGCGCCACCAGTTCGGCCAGGGACTTGCGCGCCCGCACCATCTCCGCCATCACCTGCAGCGCGGAGACGATGCCGTCGCCGGTGGTGGTGCGGTCGAGGCAGATGAGGTGGCCCGACGACTCGCCGCCGATCAGGCCGCCATGCTCCTCGAGCATCTCCAGCACGTAGCGGTCGCCAACCGCGGCGCGCTCGAAGGCGATGCCCAGCTTGTTCAACGCGATCTCGACGCCGAGGTTGCTCATCTGCGTGCCGACGACCGGGCCCTGCAACTTGCCGGTGTCGTGGCGCGAGCGCGCGATCACGTACAGCAGTTCGTCACCGTCGACGACGCGTCCGTTGCGATCGACCATCAGGCAGCGGTCGCCGTCGCCGTCCAGCGCGATGCCGACGTCGGCCTTGCGCTTGGCGACCTCCGCGCACAGCGCGTCGAGGTGCGTCGAGCCGCAGTCCGCGTTGATGTTGAGCCCGTCCGGATGCACGCCGATCGCATGGACCTGCGCGCCGAGCTCGCGGAACACCGGCGGCGCCACCTTGTAGGCTGCGCCGTGCGCGCAGTCGACGACGACTTTAAGGCCGTCGAGCGAACTGGTCAGCGGGAACGCACGCTTGCAGTACTCGATGTACCGGCCTGGCGCATCGTCGATGCGGTGGGCACGGCCGACCGCCTCGGGGGGCACCGTCGCCAGCGGCTCATCGAGCAGCCGCTCGATGCGCGCCTCGATCTCGTCCGGCAGCTTGCGGCCGTCGGCGGAGAAGAGCTTCACGCCGTTGTCGGGATACGGATTGTGCGAGGCGCTGATGACCACGCCGACGCTGGCGCGAAAGGTGCGCGCAAGGTACGCAATCGCCGGCGTCGGCAGGGGCCCGACCATGCCGACCGAGACGCCGGCCGCGGCGAAGCCGGCCTCGAGCGCGGACTCGAACAGGTAGCCGGACAGGCGCGTGTCCTTGCCAATGATGGCGAGCGGATGCTCGGTCGCCTGCGCGAACACGCGCCCCGCCGCCCAGCCCAGTTTCAGCACGAAATCGGGCGTCATTGGCGGCTCGCCGACGCGCCCGCGCACTCCATCGGTTCCGAAGTATTTCCTGCTCATCCGGCTGCTCTAGGCGTTCTGCGCCGCCGTCGTGACCTTGAGGGCGTCCATTGTAGAACGCACGTCATGGGTGCGGACGATGCGGGCGCCCTGCCAGGCGGCCAGGGTCGCCGCGGCCAGCCCGCCGGCGAGGCGCTGGTCGGCGGGCCGGTCGAGCAGCTGGCCGAACATCGACTTGCGCGACACACCCACCAGCACCGGCACGCCGATCTCCGCGAACTCGGTGACGGCTCCCAGCAGCTGCAAGTTGTGTTCGAGGGCCTTGCCGAACCCGAAGCCCGGGTCCACGACGAGGCGTTCGCGCGCGATGCCGGCGGCGACGCAGGCGGCGACGCGCTGCTCCAGGAAGGCGCGCACTTCCGCCACGACATCGGCGTAGCGCGGCTCCTGCTGCATCGTGCGCGGCTCGCCCTGCATGTGCATGAGGCACACCGCGGCGCCGCTGTCGCGCGCCGCCTCGAGCGCGCCCGGCGCGCGCAGCGCATTGACGTCGTTGATCAGCTCGGCGCCGGCGTCGCAGGCCGCGCGCATCACGCCGGGTTTCATCGTGTCGATCGAGATCGCGCAGCCGAGCTCGGCGCGGATGCGCGCGATCACCGGCAGCACGCGGGCGAGTTCCTGCTCCTCATCGACCGGCTGCGCGCCCGGTCGCGTGGACTCGCCGCCAACGTCGACGATCGCGGCGCCCTCCTCCACCATCGCGCGGGCGCGCGCCAGGGCCGCGTCGGGAGCCGTGAAGCGCCCGCCATCGGAGAAGGAATCGGGAGTGACGTTCAGCACGCCCATGACGACCGGCGTCGTCAGGTCGAGCGTTCGGGACCTGAGGCGTAACTTCAGGGGCGGCTAGCCGGACACGGCGCCCGGCTTGGGCACGACCGGCGGGGTCGGCGCGGCGCCGGCGCCCTTCACCGGTGGCGGCGCGGTGGCGCCGCTCTCGGCTTCACCCGGCGGCTCGCCGCGCATGACGCGCTTGATCTGCGCATTGTCGAGCGTCTCGTACTTGATCAGCGCGTCGGCCATCGCGTGCAGGGCCGGCAGGTGGTCGGCCAGGATTTTCTTGGCCATCGTGTAGTTGCGATCGACGATCTCGCGGATCTCGCGGTCGATCGCGTAGGCGGTTTCGTCGGCCACGTTCTTGTGCTGCGTCACGCTGCGGCCGAGGAACACTTCGCCCTCTTCGCCGGCGTAGGCCAGCGGGCCGAGTTTTTCCGACAGGCCCCACTTCGTGACCATGTTGCGTGCGATCTCGGTGGCGCGTTCGATGTCGTTGGACGCGCCGGTGGTGACGGCGTCCACGCCGAAGATCAGCTCCTCGGCGATGCGGCCGCCGAACAGCGTCGCGATCCGGCAGTTCAGGCGCCGCCGGCTGGTGCTGTAGCGGTCCTCTTCCGGCAGGAAGAAGGTCACGCCCAGCGCGCGGCCGCGCGGAATGATCGTCACTTTGTGGACCGGGTCGTGCTCCGGCATGTTCAGCCCGACGATGACGTGCCCGGCCTCGTGATATGCCGTGTTGCGTTTCTCTTCCTCGCTCATGACCATCGAGCGGCGCTCGACGCCCATCAGGATCTTGTCCTTGGCCTTCTCGAAGTCGAGCTGGTCGACCAGGCGCTTGTTGGCGCGCGCCGCAAACAGCGCCGCCTCGTTCACCAGGTTGGCGAGGTCGGCGCCCGAGAAGCCGGGCGTGCCGCGGGCGATGACTTCGGGCATGACGTTGTCGTGCAGCGGCACGGCGCGCATGTGCACCTTCAGGATCTGCTCGCGTCCGCGGATATCCGGCAGCGGCACCACGACCTGGCGATCGAAGCGCCCCGGGCGCAGCAGCGCCGGGTCGAGTACGTCGGGACGGTTGGTCGCCGCGATGACGATCACGCCCTCGTTGCCCTCGAAGCCGTCCATCTCGACCAGCAGCTGGTTCAGGGTCTGCTCGCGCTCGTCGTGGCCGCCGCCCAGGCCGGCGCCACGATGGCGGCCGACCGCGTCGATCTCGTCGATGAACACGATGCACGGCGCGTGCTTCTTGGCCTGCTCGAACATGTCGCGCACGCGCGAGGCGCCGACGCCGACGAACATCTCGACGAAGTCGGACCCGGAGATCGTGAAGAACGGCACGCCGGCTTCGCCGGCGATGGCGCGGGCCAGCAGCGTCTTGCCGGTGCCGGGCGAGCCGACCATCAGCACGCCGCGCGGAATCTTGCCGCCGAGCTTCTGGAACTTGGCCGGGTCCTTCAGGAAGTCGACCAGTTCGGCCACCTCCTGCTTGGCTTCCTCCACTCCGGCGACGTCGTTGAACGTCACCTTGACCTGGTCGGCGGACAGCATGCGCGCGCGGCTCTTGCCGAAGCTCATCGCGCCGCGACCGCCCGCCCCGCCCTGCATCTGCCGCATGAAGTACACCCACACCGCGATCAGCAGCAGGATCGGGAAGGCGTTGAACAGCAGCTGGATGATGACCGGCGTCTCTTTCGGCGGCTCGCCGACGATCTCGACTTTGTGCTCGATCAGTGTGCCGATCATCGAGCGGTTGTCGGTCTCGGGGCTGTAGGTCGTGAATCGCGTGCCGTTGTTCAGCGTGCCGCGGACGTGCTGGCCCTCGATGTGGACCCTGTCGACGTTGTCCTGGCGGACCTGCTCGAGGAAGTCGGAGTAGTTGAGCGCCGGCTGCGCGGTGCCGCCGCGCGACGAAAAGCTCTGGAAGACGCTGGTGAGGACCACCAGAATCACCACCCAGAGCAGGAGATTCTTCACCAGATCGTTCAAGCGCATGTCCTCAGCACATCCCGTTTGACACTACACCACCCTAAGACCCCGCGCTACCAAATAAATCTCGCGGCTGCGTGGGCGCGACGCCTTCGGCTTGCGCAGCGCGACCTTCGCGAACGCCTGCCGCAGCTGCTTCAGGAACTCGTCGAAACCCTCGCCCTGGAACAGCTTCACCACCAACGCTCCGCCGGGCTTCAGGCGGGTCCGGGCGAAGTCCAGCGCCAGTTCGGCCAGATGCACGGTGCCGGCCTGGTCGGCCGCGTCCACCCCACTGATATTGGGGGCCATGTCGGACAAAACAAGGTCCACCTTGGTCGCCCCCACCGCCGCCTCCAGCGCCTCCAGCACGGGCGCATCGCGGAAATCGCCCTGGATGAACGTCACGCCGGGGAGCGGGTCCATCGGCAGCACGTCCAGGGCCACGATCCGGGCCTTGTCGCCGAGCCGCCGCTGGACGTACTGGCTCCAGCCGCCCGGCGCGGCGCCGAGGTCCACTATGGAGATGCCGGGCCTGAGCAGGCGGTCGCGCTGGTCCAGCTCTTCCAGCTTGTAGACCGCGCGCGAGCGGTAGCCCTCGTGGCGCGCCTGCTTGACGTAGGTGTCGGAGCGATGCTCGTGCAGCCAGCGTTTGCTGGATGCGCTGCGTTTCTTGGTCACGGGAACCTAGACGTACTCGACGCCCAGGATCTCCAGCTCGCGCGTCCCGCCGGGCGCGGCGACCTCGACCACGTCGCCTTCCTTCTTGCCGATCAGGGCGCGCGCGATCGGCGAGTTGATCGAGATCATCCCGCTCTTCGAGTCGGCCTCGTCCTCGCCGACGATCTGGTACTGCGCGTGCTTGCCCGCCTCGTCGGCAATCCTCACGGTGGCGCCAAACACGACCTTGCCGCCGGCGTTGACCTTCGTCACGTCGACCACCTGGGCGGTCGCGAGCTTCTGCTCGATCGCGGCGATGCGGCCCTCGATGAAGCCCTGCTGCTCCTTGGCCGCGTGGAACTCGGCGTTTTCCGAGATGTCGCCGTGCGCGCGCGCTTCCGCGATCGCCTTGACGATCGCCGGCCGCTCGACCGACTTCAGGCGCTTGAGCTCGTCACGGAGCTTTTCGATGCCGCGCAGCGTCAGCGGGATCTTGACGGACATGGGGAGGAATTCAGGACAGCGACTGGTGGAGGTCTTGTAGCCGGTTTACCTGCACCTTGTCCAGATGATCCATCGCGATCGCCGCAGCCTGGGCGCCGGCCATCGTCGTGAAGTAGCAGACCTTGTGCTGGATGGCGGCGGCCCGGATCGAGCGCGACTCCTCGATCGAGCGCTTGCCCTCGGTGGTGTTGGCGATGAACTGGACTTCGCCGTTCTTGATCAGGTCGACGCAGTGCGGGCGGCCTTCCTTGACCTTGTTGATCGCCTCGCACGGGATGCCAGCCGCCTCGATCGCCGCCGCGGTGCCGCGCGTGGCGACCACGCGGAAGCCGCGCGTTCGCAGCACGCGCGCCAGCTCCGCCGCCCGGCCCTTGTCCTCGTCGCGCACGCTGACGAAGGCGGTGCCGCCGGAGGGCACGATCATGCCGGCGCCGGCCAGCGCCTTGGCGAAGGCCTCGCCAAAGTGCGCGCCCACGCCCATCACCTCGCCGGTCGAGCGCATCTCGGGACCGAGCAGCGGGTCGACGCCCGGGAACTTGTTGAACGGGAACACCGACTCCTTGACCGAGAAGTACTTCGGCAGGATCTCGTCGGTGACACCCTGCTCGCGCAGCGTCACGCCCGCCATGCAACGCGCGGCGATCTTGGCCAGCGGCCGGCCGGTGGCCTTCGACACGAACGGCGCCGTGCGCGAGGCGCGCGGATTGACTTCGAGCAGGTAGACCTTGCCGTCCTGAACGGCGAACTGCGTGTTCATCAGGCCGCAGACCCTCAGGGCCCTGGCCAATTGGTCCACCTGGCCACGGATGTCGTCGAGCACGCCCTTGGGCAGCGAGTGCGCCGGCAGCGAACAGGCCGAGTCACCCGAGTGCACGCCGGCTTCCTCGATGTGCTCCATGATCCCGCCGATGACGACGTCCTTGCCGTCGGACAGCGCGTCGACGTCGACCTCGATCGCGTTGTTCAGGAAGCGGTCGAGCAATACCGGTGAATCGTTCGAGACCTTCACCGCCTCGGACATGTAGCGCGTGAGGTCCTCGTCGTCGTAGACGATCTGCATGGCGCGTCCGCCGAGCACGTACGACGGCCGCACCAGCAGCGGGTAGCCGATGTCCTCCGCGATCTTCCGCGCTTCCTTCTCCGACTTGGCCGTGCCGTTGGGTGGCTGCAGCAGGCCCAGGCGGTCAACCAGTTTCTGGAAGCGCTCACGGTCCTCGGCGAGGTCGATGGAATCCGGCGAGGTGCCGATGATCGGGGCCTTGGCCTTCTCCAGCGCGCGGGCAAGCTTGAGCGGCGTCTGCCCGCCGAACTGCACGATCACGCCCTTCGGCTTTTCGAGGTCGATGATTTCCATCACGTCCTCGAACGTCAGCGGCTCGAAGTACAGGCGGTCCGAGGTGTCGTAGTCGGTGGACACCGTCTCCGGGTTGCAGTTGACCATGATGGTCTCGAACCCGTCCTCCTTCAGCGCGAAGGCGGCGTGCACGCAGCAGTAATCGAACTCGATGCCCTGCCCGATCCGGTTCGGCCCGCCGCCCAGCACAACGACCTTGTCGCGGTCGGTCGGCTGCGCCTCGTTCTCCTCGTCGTAGGTCGAATACAGGTATGCCGTCGAGGTCGGGAACTCGGCCGCGCAGGTATCCACGCGCTTGTACACCGGGCGGATGCCGAGCTTGTGCCGGCGCGCCCGCACCGATTCCTCCTTGATCTTCATCAGCGCGGCAATGCGCCGGTCGGAGAAGCCCAAGCGCTTCCACGCGCGCAGCGCGCCTTCGTCGAGCTTCGAAATTTTCTGCTGCGCGATCTCGGTCTCCATGCGCACGATCTCTTCGATCTGCTCGAGGAACCAGGGATCAATCTTCGAGGCCGCGGACACCTCGTCCAGGCTGAGGCCGGCGCGGAAGGCGTCGGCGACGTACCACAGGCGCCGACTGCGCGGAATGGCGAGCTCGTTGCGGATGTGCATGACGCTCTCGGCCGAATGGTCCGGCACCTGCGGCTCGAAGCCGTGCGAGTCGATCTCGAGCGAGCGCATCGCCTTCTGCAGCGACTCCTGGAAGTTGCGGCCGATGGCCATGGCCTCGCCGACCGACTTCATCTGAGTGGTCAGCCGGGAGTCGGCCTGCGCGAACTTCTCGAACGTGAAGCGCGGCACCTTGGTGACCACGTAGTCGATGGTCGGCTCGAACGAGGCGGGCGTGCGCCCGCCCGTAACATCATTGCGCAGCTCGTCGAGTGTGTAGCCGACCGCGAGCTTGGCGGCGACCTTGGCGATCGGGAAGCCGGTGGCCTTGCTGGCC
>JBOICR010000027.1:0-1565 GCA_050740195.1 Nevskiaceae bacterium
GATCCGCACCGCCGGCGCCTACGGTTTCACGATGAGCTCGAACTACAACACGCGCCCGCGGGCGGCCGAGGTCATGGTCGACGGGCGCGAGATGCACCTGGTGCGCGCGCGCGAGTCGATGGACGACCTGCTGCGCGGCGAAGCGCTGCTGCCCGCCTGACGCGGTCGGTCCCGCTGTCGGGATACAATTTCGTTCTTATGGCAACGGACCGGCGCATCGGCATCTTCGGCTGGGGCGTCGTCGCCCCCAGGACCCCCGACATCGGCGCGTTCGAGAAGAACCTCGAGGGCACGGGGACGTGGCTGTCGCCGTTCGCGGGCTTCGGCCCGTCCAACTTCCTGGTCGGCGAGCCGGAGTTCGCGTTCGAGCATTACAAGCCGTGGTTCGACGCGCGCTTCCCGCCGGCGCGCTACGCCCAGGTCAACGACAAGATGGGGCCGATGGTGAAGTACGCCATCGGCGCGTTCATCCAGTCGCTTACCCACAACCCGGGCCTCGAGCCGTACCTGAGTTCGCTCGGCACGCGCTGCCACGTCTATATCGGCACCGGCCTGGGCGACATCACCGTCACGCAGGAGCAGGCGCTGGTGTACGAGCGCGCGCTGCGCAAGTGGAACGAGTTCTGGGCGTCCGACGGGCGCTGCGCGGCGCTGCGCAAGCATCGCGGTGGCGAGCCCGACCCGACCGCGCCGGCCGACCCGGCCGAGTTCGCGCCCGGCTCCGAGGATTGGGTCGACGCCAAGCACGACTGGGAGCAGTACTGGGCCGCGCAGAGCGACGGGCTGCGCCAGTACCTGAAGGAGGCGGCGGCGATCCAGTCCGAGCCGGTGCCGCCGTCGTCCGGCTCGGCCAAGCTCAGCACGATCCGCCAGAAGCTCAGCAAGATCCGCGCGCTGAACAAGCACTGGGCCTGCCCCGAGGAACCGTGGGCCGCGGTGTCGGCCAACCTGTTGTGGAACATCGCCAACATCCCGGCGGCGCAGGTGACGATGATCGGCAAGATCACCGGCGCGTCGATCGCGCCGGTGGCGGCCTGCTCGACCTTCGGCATCACGCTGAAGATGGCGGTCGATGCGATCCAGCGCGGTGAGGCGACGGCCGTGGTGATCGGCGCCTGCGACCCGCCGCCGCACCCGATGATCCTGTCGGCGTTCTACAACGCCAACGTGCTGTCGGCCGACGGCGACGTGTCACGGCCGCTGACCGGCCTCAAGGGCACGCACATCGCCGGCGGGTCGTGCGTCTGGATCGTCGGCGACGCCGAGGAGCTGATGCGCCAGGGCTTCAAGCCGCTCGGCCTCGAGATCGTCGGCGTCGGCACTTCGTCCGACGCGCATCACATCATCACGCCGTCGCGCGACGGGCCGCAGCTGGCGATGAAGCAGGCGCTCGCCGGCCTCGCGAAGGACGACGTCGCGACCTGGGACATGCATGCGACCGCCACCCCTGGCGATGCGACCGAGATCCAGAACTCGCTGGAAATGCTGCACCCCGACGTGATTTTCACCGCCCGCAAGGGCACGTTCGGCCACGGCATGTCGGTCGGCGGCGGCTGGGAGCTGAC
>JBOICR010000028.1:0-1694 GCA_050740195.1 Nevskiaceae bacterium
GCCCGGGCAGGTGTCGGTGATCGGCAGGTCGTTGTCCATCGTCTTGGGCACGTGGATCGCCTGCAGCGGGTAGCCCATCTTCGCGCCGAGCTGGCTGATCTTGAGGCAGGTGTCGGCCGAATCGCCGCCGCCGTTATAAAAAAAGATGCCGATGTCGTGTGCCTTGAAGACCTCAATCAGCCGTGCATATTCAGCCTGGTTTTTCTCAAATCCCTTGAGCTTGTACCTGCACGAACCGAACGCTCCGGCCGGCGTCTGGGTCAGCGCGCGGATGCTGGCGGCGGATTCCTTCGAGGTGTCGATCAGGTCCTCGGTCAGCGCACCGATGATGCCGTTGCGCCCGGCGAACACCTTGCCGATCTTGTTTTTGTTCCTGTGCTTGCGCGCGGTCTCGATGACGCCGGCGGCGGAGGCGTTGATGACGGCGGTGACGCCGCCGGATTGGGCGTAGAACGCGTTGCGCGGCTTGGGCATTAGTGCGCGTCATGTTACCGTGCCCCGCTCACTCGGGGAGTAAAGATGCGACTCGTGTTCATGGGTGCGCCCGGCTCGGGCAAGGGCACCCAGGCCCGCCGCCTGATGGAGGCGTACGACAGCCCGCAGATCTCGACCGGCGACCTGCTGCGCGCCGCAGTCGCCGCCGGCACAGCGCTCGGCAAGCAGGCCAAGGCCGCGATGGACGCGGGCCAGCTGGTGGCCGACGACATCGTCATCGGCATGATCCGCGAGCGGCTCGCGCAGCCGGACACGAAGTTCGGTTTCATCCTCGACGGCTTCCCGCGCTCGATGTCGCAGGCGACGGCGCTCGACGCGATGCTGGCAGAGGTGAAGCAGCCGCTGAACAAGGCGATCCTGCTCGACGTAAAGTTCGACAACCTGGTGAAGCGGCTGACCGGCCGGCGCACCTGCAAGGCCTGCGGCCACCTGTACAACGTGCACTTCAGCGCGCCGAAGAAAGCCGGCGTGTGCGATATCGACGGCGGCGAACTGGTGCAGCGCGCCGACGACAACGAGGGCACGATCACGCAGCGGCTGAAGGTCTACCAGGACCAGACCGCGCCGCTGATCGACTACTACAAGAAGCAGAACAAGTTCGTCGCAGTCGACGGCGAGGGCTCGATGGACGAGATCTTCCGCCGCATCGAGAAGGTCTTGCCGAATAAATAGGGGACAGACCACCATTCCCGGATAGCGCAGCGCGCAGCCACCGTGGGTCGTGGAAATGGTGGTCTGTCCCCCATTTCCGTTACAGCTTCGCCAGCAATTCCTCGCCGAGCAGCTCGCGGCGCCAGCCGCCCAGCAGCGGAATCGAGGCGCCGGGCCCTTCGCGCACCAGCCGCTCGATGTCGGCGCGCGTTGCGACCAGCGTCGGCGCAACCTCCTCGGCCTGCGCGCGGGTGCGCAGGACGTCGAGCAGGCCCTGGATCTTCTGTTTCTGCTCCGGCGTGTCGCGCGCCTCGGTCACCAGCGGCGCGGTATCCGCCGGCGCTTCGCCCGCCAGCGCCAGCAGCGCCTCGCCGGCGCGCTGCACCAGCTTGGCCGACACGCCCTCGATCTCCGATAGCGCCGCCAGCGTGTCCGGGCGGCGCGCGGCGATCTGGCAGATCGACGTGTCCTCGAGGATCCAGCGCCGCGGCCGGTTGCGGCGCAGGGCTTCGTGCTCGCGCCACGTCGCCAGGCGGGCGGCGGCGTGC
>JBOICR010000029.1:0-7409 GCA_050740195.1 Nevskiaceae bacterium
GCAGCCCGCACAGCACTTCGAGCAAGGTGGTCTTGCCGACGCCGTTGGCGCCGCGCAAGTGGAGGATCTCGCCCGGCGCCACTTCGCCGCGCAATCCGCGCAGCAGCACCTGGTCGCCGCGAGCGATCGTGAGGTCCTGGAAGCTGAGCAGCGCGGTCATGGGTCCAATGGTAGTGGTGCCCGAGGCTGGACTCGAACCAGCACGGCCTTGCGGCCTCGGAATTTTAAGTCCCGTGCGTCTACGTTTCGCCACTCGGGCCGGAGCGCGGGTGAATTATGCCCGCTTCCTGCCGGCTAGTACTTAACCCAGTCGTCGCGCAGCATGACGCCACGTAACGCCTCGGCGACCTGGGCGAACTCCGCCGACGCCAGGGCTTTCGAAGGAATCGCCACGGCGCGCACCGCCGTTTCCGCCATCACGTCGGCCGAGCGCGTCGACGACATCAGTACGGCCATCTCGCCGGCAACGTCGCCCGGCTGGTCGAGCCGGGCGATGAACGCGCCGGCCGACTGCACGGCCAGCGCGCCCTCGATCAGCAGGTAGAACTCCGGCGCGCCGGCATCGCTTTCCCGGATCAGGGCCTCGCCCTTTTCCAGCTCGATCAGCGCGCCGAGCCTGACGAGGTCGCCGAGCCTGCGGGCGTCCAGCGCGCTGAACGTGTCGCGCGCGCGCAAGGCCGCCACCAGGCGCTCGATCTGGGCCGGATCCTGCAGTTGCCGGATTTCCTGTCGTTTCATGCGTTGATTATGGAGGCTCGGGCCGGAATTGAACCGACGTACGGGGATTTGCAGTCCCCTGCATGACCACTCTGCCACCGAGCCGGTGGACGCCCTGAAGAAAAAACCCCGCGTGAGCGGGGTTTCTTTCAGTATCTGGAGCGGGAAACGAGGCTCGAACTCGCGACCTCAACCTTGGCAAGGTTGCGCTCTACCAACTGAGCTACTCCCGCGCTGCAGGGGCGCCATTGTAAGGCCGCCCCCCACCCTGTCAACCGGTCTTTCAGCCGGATTCTTTCATCATCGGCCAGGCCGCCAGCAGGTACTGGATCATCGAGTACAGCGTCAGCACCGAGGCGACGAACAGGCAGAGGAATCCGACGTCGTACCACGGCAGGATCGGCCAGTCGGCCTCCCAGATCATCATGCCGATGGCGGTCATCTGGAAGCCGGTCTTGAACTTGGCCAGCGCGCTGACACCAACGCTGGTGCGCTGGCCGAGTTCGGCCATCCACTCGCGCAGGGCCGACACCGTGATCTCACGCCCGATGATGACGGCGACCATCGCCGTCAGCAGGCCCTTCATCGCCTCGCTCATCGTGTCGGGCGCGGCGTGCAGCAGGCACACCAGGCACACCGCCACCATCAGCTTGTCGGCGACCGGATCGAGAAACGCGCCGAACCTGCTGGTCTGGTTCCACTTGCGCGCCAGGTAACCGTCGAACCAGTCGGTGATCGCCGCTGCGGAATACAGAACGCACGCCCACTGCCGCGCGTACGGCCACGGCAGGTAGAACAGCGCCAGCACGGCGGGGATCGCAGCGACGCGGCCGAGCGTGAGCCACAGCGGGAGGTTCAGGCGCACGGCGACAGTCTAATCGCAGGAGCGCCTGTCAGGCGCGATTCCTCAACGGAAGTGCGCGTAGATCCGCTCAGCCAGCGGCCGGCTGATCCCCGGCACGTGCGCGAGGTCGTCCACGCCGGCGCGCTTGACCTGCGCCAACCCGCCCAGCTGCCTGAGCAGCGTGCGGCGCTTGACCGGCCCGAGGCCCTCGATTGCCTCCAGCGCCGACGTCACTCGCGCCTTGTCGCGCCGCCCGCGGTGGCCGGTGATGGCGAAGCGGTGGGCCTCGTCGCGCAGTTGCTGGATGAGATGGAGCCCGGGCGAGTCCGGCGGCAGCACCAGCGGTGCGGGCTGCTCGGCGAGGTGCAGCTGCTCGAGGCCCGGGCGCCGGCCGGCGCCCTTGGCCACCGCCACCACGCGCAGCGACTGCAATCCGTGTTCCTGTAGTGCCTCCAGCGCGGCGTTGAGCTGCCCCGGCCCGCCGTCGATGAACAGGACGTCCGGCGCGGGCACCTCGCCGGCTTTCACCCGTTTGAAGCGCCGGCCGACGGCCTGCCGGATGGCTCCAGCGTCATCGCCCGGCGCCAGGCCCTCGATGTTGAAACGCCGGTAAGCGGCCTTGAGCGGCCCGGCGGCGTCGAACACGACGCACGACGCGACCGTGCTCTCGCCCATCGTGTGGCTGATGTCGAAACACTCCATGCGCTGCGGCGGCTCATCGAGCCCGAGCGCGCGCTGCAGGTCGGCCACGCGCGCCTGCATCGAGGCGTTCGCCGCGCGATGCGCCGACAACCCCTGCTCCGCCGTGAGCCGGGCCATTTCCAGCAATCGGTGCCGCCCGCCGCGCTGCGGCACGGCGATGCGCACCTTGCGGCCCGCATGCTGCGACAGGCTGGCTTCGAGCCAGGCGCGCTCGTCCGGCGGCTGCGGCACGAAGATCTCGGCGGGTGCCTTGCGCTCGAGGTAGTACTGGCCGAGGAAATCACCGAGCAGCAGGTCCGCCTCGACCTCCGGCACATGCTGCGGGAAGAAGCTGCGATGTCCGAGATTGCGCCCGTCGCGAACGGACAGGACGGTGACGCAGCTGCCCGAGGCGTGCAGCGCCACGGCAATGGCGTCGGCGTCGCGCACGCCCGGCACCAGCCGGCGGTCGGCCTGCAGCCGCCGCAGCGCCGCGACCTGATCGCGCGTGCGCGCCGCCAGCTCGTAGTGCTGCGCCCTCGATGCGCGCTCCATCGCGCCGGTCAGTTCGGCGGCCAGTTCTTCGCCTTTGCCGTCGAGCAGGCGCCCGGCGTTGGCGATGTCGCCGGCGTAGTCGGCGGTCGAAATCTTCGCCACGCACGGCGCGGAGCAGCGCCCGATCTGGTGCTGCAGGCATGGCCGCGTGCGGTGAGAAAAGAAACTGTCTGAACAGGGCCGCAGCCGAAAGAGTTTCTGCAACGACAGCAGGGTCTCGCGCACCGCCACCGCGCTCGGATAAGGCCCGAAGTACCGGTGCTGGCGCAGCTTGGCGCCGCGATGGAACCCAATGCGCGGGTACGGATGGTCGCCGGTGATGACGAGGTACGGGTAACTCTTGTCGTCGCGCAGGCTGACGTTGTAGCGCGGCGCGTACTGCTTGATCAGGTTGGCTTCGAGGACCAGCGCTTCGTCCTCGGTGTGCGTCACCGTGACTTCGATGCGGCGGATCTGCGACACCATCGCCTCGATCCGCGGCGAGCCGCTGGCACGCAGGAAGTACGTCGCGACGCGCTTCTTGAGGTTTTTCGCCTTGCCGACGTACAGCAGATCGTCGGTTCCGCCGTACATCCGGTAGACGCCCGGCTGGGTGGTCAGCTGCTGGAGGAAGCCCCGCGAATCGAAGGCCATCGCGAGACAGTCGCGCCTGTAAGGCGCTCCTACCTGACGGGCACGTGGATGTTGGTGACCAGCTCGCCAGGCGGCGTGCTGCCGGGGTCGCTGATGTACTGCTCCCAGATCGGGCCGCCCGGCGTCAGGCCGGCCGCGGCCATGTAGGCCCGCACCTGCTCGCGCGCGGCCGGCAGGCCCGAGTAGTCGCCGCGGTACACGCCCTTGACCGCCAGTCCTTCGAAGCTGCGCCCGGCCCGGATCGGCGGAACCGGCGTGCCGCGCAGCTCCTCCACCGGGATGGCCGCGTCGATGTTCAGCATCCCTTCGCTTTCGCCGACGTAAGTCGCGAGCGGCGGCCCGGCCTGCTTGAGTCCGTTGGCGCTGAGGTACCCGGAGAGCTTGCCGTGTGCGACGCCGAGCGCCACGCCGATGGCGTTGGCGTCGCTGGCACTGCGTGTGCGCAGCAGCACGACCGGGGCGCCCGCGCTGGCCACGCTCTCGAACTGCAGGCCCGAGAAGTCGGCATTGGGCAGCGACTCGACGAACAACTTGAGGCGCCCGAGGCCCTTCTCGTAATCCGGCCCCAGCATCGAGTCCGACAGCAGCCCGAAGTAGCGGCCCATGATGCTCGAGCCGTAATCGGCGTCGAAGCTCCAGGTCATGCGCGTGCCGGCGCCTTCGCCGGCCAGGGTGTAGGTCGTCTCGAAGTCGCCCGGAAAGTCGCCGAATGTGAGCCGCAGCCGGATCGCCGACGGCGAGGTGCTCTCCAGGATTTCCTGGCTGCCGGTGCCCACTTCGGCATTGCCGGACCAGCTCATGTGGGCGCCGACGCCCGTCGCGGGCCCGTCGAGCGTGGTGATCGCATCCGGGTCGATGTCGGCCCACGGCGACCACTTGCTGAACTGGCGAAAGCCGTTGAGCACGGTGAACACCATGACCGGCGGCGCGTCGATCGCGATCGACCGCTCGACGTGAGCGGTCTTCGGCAGCACCAAGCCCACCGCCGCGAGGATCGCGATCAGCAGCGCGATCGCCACAGCTACTTTGTTAAACATATTCATTGGCATGCGCCTATATATTAAAGTGCTTTACAGGCGCGTGCCGGCCACGCCCGGAGGCGGAGCCTAGCAGAGGAGCTAGAACGTCGCGTTTTGCAGCGTGACGTCCGCGTGCGCCCAAGCCGCCTGGAACTGCTTCTCCACCTCTTCCGACGGCTTGCCCTGTGCCTTCAGGCTGCGCGCCAGTCCCCAGAGCGACCAGCCGTTGCCGCGGTTGCGGGCGAGGTCTTCCCGAAACACCTTCTCGGCTTCGGCGAATCGCTTCTGCTTGAGCAGCATCGAGCCCAGGCTCTGGCGTGCCGGCTGGTACCACAGCGGCGGCTCGAAATAGGCGTTGGCATCCTCGAGCGAGATCGCCCGCGCGAACGCCCGGATCGCCGCGGGATAGTCCTCGCGCGCCGCTGCGATCTCGCCGGCCAGCAACCGCTCGGCGATTTTGACCGTGCGCGACAGCGCCTGCTTCGGCCCGACCAGATATTTCTCGAATTCGGCGTCGTTGGCGGCGACGGCCAGCGCCTCGAGATGGTCCTGCGCCCGGGACACCTGCCCCTTGCGCAAGCGCGCCATGCCCTGCCCGAACTGCCAGATCGCGGAGGCGTAGCGCAGTTCCGCAGCCGGCTGGGGCGCCGCCAGCAACGCATCCCATTTGCCGAACTGGACCTGCGCCTTGATCGGCGTGGACCAGAAATCCTGCAGGAACTCGAAGCCGGGCTGGTTGATCAGGTCCGGGTAGGCCGCGCGCTTGCGGGTTTCCTCGGCGGCAGCCAGCGCCTTGGCGCTGGCGCCCTCCATCGACGCGGCCCACCACAGGAAGTGGTGGTTGTGCGGGACGTAACCGAGCGGATACGTGCCCGGCGACGGCCGGCAGGCGGCCAGGTAGACATCATCGGCGGCGGCAGCTTTCTCGTTGACGACGACCGCGTCGTGATATCGGCCTACGCGCGTGTAGATGTGTGCCGGCATGTGCACGAGGTGGCCGGAGCCCGGCACCAGCGCACGCAAGCGGTCGGCTGCGGCCGCACCGCGGTCGGGATTGGTCGAGGCCTCGATGGCGTGGATGTACAGGTGCAGTGCGCCCGGGTGGTTCGAGTTGCGCTTCAGCACCGACTCCAGCGTCGCGACGAACTCGGTGGTCCGCCCCATCGGCCGGGCATTGGCGTCGTAGTAGTTCCAGGGTGCAAGGTCCATCAACGCCTCGGCGTGCATCGTCGCGGCATCGAGGTCGTTCGGCCGCACCCGCACCAACTCGGCCATCGCCGCCGCATAGGCTTCGTCGAGCGGCTTGCGGTCCGCCGGCGGATTCGCCGAGTAGCGCGCGGTCAGCGCCTTGACCCATGCCTTCTCGGCGTCGGTCTTCGCCAGCTTCGCGGCGCGGCCGACGCGGTCCCAGGCCTTGCCGTTGTTGGCGGGATCCATGGCCGCGTTGACGTGCGGGCCGAGCACCAGTGCGGCGCCCCACCAGCACATGGCACAGCCCGGGTCGGCCTCGGCCGCCTTCAGGAACGAGCGCTCCGCCGCGTCATGGTTGAAGCCGTAGGCCAGGTTCAGGCCCTGGTCGAACCAGCGCTGGGCCACCGCGTTGGTGGTGACGCCCCCCATCGAGTAGCTGCCGAGGCCCTGCAGCAGCGTGGCCCCGACCGGGCCGGCGGGCGCCTCGCTTGGACCCTTCGTGGCGGTGCTTATTGTGGTGGTGGAGGTGCAGGCAAACGCGCCCGCCAGTGCGAGGAGGACGACGGCAAAAATGGCAAGACGCGGCATGGCGCTCTCCTGGTTGAAATGGCCTCGGGCCACCGGTCAGGCGGCCGTACCGACGACCGGCTCCGATTCTGCGCCCCGGACGACGACCACGCGATTGCGGCCGCCGCGCTTGGCTTCATAGAGCGCCGCGTCGGCCCGGTCGATCAGCCCGCCGGCGGTGTCGTGCGATCGCGGGTGCAGCACCAGGGCGCCGACGCTGGCAGTGAGCCGGCCGAAGGGCGACTTCGCGTGCGGAATGTGCAGGTCGAATACCAGGTCGCGCACGCCGTCCGTCACCATCGGCACGTCGGTCGCCGCGATTCCGTACCACACGCCCATGAACTCCTCGCCGCCGTAGCGCGCCACCATGTCCAGCGGGCGCTTGGCGGCCGGCCCGGTGGCCAGCGCGACGTTGCGCAGGCACTGGTCGCCGGCCAGGTGGCCGTAATGGTCGTTGTACTGCTTGAAGTAATCGACGTCGAACATCACGATCGCGAGCGGCTTGCGCTCGCGCACCGCCTCGGCGAGCACGCGCTCAAGGTGCTCGATGAACGCGCTGCGGTTGAACAGCCCGGTCAGGCCGTCGCGGATCGCCATTTCGCGGATGATGTTGCGGCGCAGGAAGTTCTCGCGGTCGGAGTACTCGATCAGGTAGCGGGCCACCCCGCCCAGCACGTTGATCAAGATCAGGAAGAACAGCTCGTAGCCGAACTGCTTGCCGGCCAGGCCTGCCAGCGAGCCGCCGACGGCGTAGACCGCGTAGATCGCCACGGTCGTGGCGATCGCCTGGCGCAGCAACAGGTTGCTGAACACGAAACAGTGGACGGTGACGAACACCAGCCCTTCGTAGTGTCGGTCGATGCCGAAGTGGTGCGCGACGCCCTCGATCGCCGTGACCCCGATGCCGAACACGACGTAGGTGAACACCACCATGGGCGTCAGGTACGGGTGGAGCGCCTGCCGGTAGCTCGCCAGCACCGCGGCGACCATCGTCGTGATGATCGCCAGGCGGATGGCGATGCCCCAGGCCGCCGCCGGCCCGGTCTCGATCAGGATCTTCAGGATCAGGAACGCGACGTAGAGGCCGATCGCGACCATGAAGCCGACGCGCATGCGCGAGACGCTGCGCTCGGCGTGGTCCTCGCGGAAGTCGGCCTCGAGGCCGGGCTCGAAGCGCAGGTTGCCGATGCCCCGCGCCAGCT
>JBOICR010000030.1:0-15416 GCA_050740195.1 Nevskiaceae bacterium
GTGCTGGTGCAGCCGGGGTCGAACGTCGACTTCACCAGACCGCGACGGTCCCGCCCTTGGCGCCGTCGTCAAATCCAAGGGGCTAAGCGCTGGCGTTCCGTGCCTGTCCGGGAGCCAGCGTCGAAAACCAAAGACCGGCTAAGCATGTAGATCTGAAGGCGGATCATTGTCGGACGGGGGTTCAATTCCCCCCGCCTCCACCAATTTCTGCAGGGAGTCCACCTGAACGCACGCAGCGGCTGGCTCCCGGCCTGGCCGGTGGCGGCGTCGCCGCAACCCTCGACATCGTCTACGCCTGCGGCGCGCTGTTCGGGGTGTGCGTATGCCTGTTCATGCACTTCGTCGTGCTGCCGCTCTCCGCCTTTCCGTTCAAGCTGACGTACACGGCGCTGCGCCTGTTCGAGGGCTTCGCGGTGCACGCCTTGCTCGGACTGGGGCTCGCCAGCGCTCTGATTCGACGGCGCCATGAGCTGCCGCCCGATGTACTTCGGACGGGCCTCGACAGCCTGGCCTGACGCGCCCGGCCGCTACTCGCCGCGGGCCTCGTCGAGCAGCTTGTACTTGCGCAGCAGGCCGCGGAACTGGTGATAAGTCAGAGACAGGCGCTTGGCGGCGCGCCGCTGGTTGAAGCGCGCGTCGCCCAGCGCCGCGCGAATCAGGTGCTTCTCGTGCTCGCCGACCGCTTCCTCGAAGTCCAGCGGGAAAATCAGGCCCGGCAGCGGCGGCCCCGCGGCTGCGGTTGCGACCGCAGCGGCTACGGGTGGCGTCACCGGCTCTGCCGCATTGCGCGGGCGGTACGGTGAGCTGAACGGATCGAACTCGACCCGCTCGATCGGCCGCTTCGCGGATTCCTGCCGGTACACCGCGCGCTCGACCACATTGCGCAGCTCGCGGACGTTGCCGGGCCAGTCGTACGCCTGCATCTGCTGCTCGCAGGCGGGCGTGAACCCCGCGAAATATTCGTGCCTGAGCTCACGTGCCATGTCCTGGGCGAAATTCTGCGCGAGCAGCAAGGCGTCGCCGCGCCGCTCGCGCAGCGGCGGTATCGTCACGACGTCGAACGACAGCCGGTCGAGCAGGTCCTCGCGGAACCTCCCCGTCCGCGCCAGCGCCGGCAGGTCCTGGTTGGCCGCGCCCACCAGCCGGACGTCCGCCTTCTGGGTTTCGCTCGAGCCGAGTTTCTCGTACTCGCCGTACTCGACCACGCGCAGCAGTTTTTCCTGCAGCCGCAGCGACATCGAGGCGATCTCGTCGAGGAACAGGGTACCGCCGCCGGCAAGCTCGAAGCGCCCGACGCGCGCGCGCACCGCGCCGGTGAACGCCCCGGCGACGTGGCCGAACAATTCAGACTCGAGCAACTCTTCGTTCAGTGCCGCGCAGTTGAACTTGATGAACGGCTGCTGCCAGCGCTCCGACAGGAAGTGGACGCGCGACGCGATCAGTTCCTTGCCGGTCCCGCGCTCGCCGATGATCAGCACCGGCTTGGTCAGTGGCGCGACGCGCGAAACCCGCTCGAGCGCGGCCAGGAAGTTGTCGGCCTGGCCGATGATCGGATCCGGGTCTTGCCTCGGCAGCGCCACTGGCCACTCCCGCTAACTAGTTAGCGTTTTTTACCACACGTTGGCTTGATCCGTCAGGAGTGGTCAGGGACGGACGTCCGGCATAAGGAATATACACATATTGATCAACAGGTTACGTGCTTGTCTGGACTTGGCACGGCGTTCGCTATGTATGGGGCGCAGACCGACGATTCACCGGAGCAGCAAGATGAACAAGTCCACTCTCACCGCAGCCGCCCTGGCCCTGTGCGCCTTCACGGGCACCGCCACCGCCGACTCGCTTCCCTCCCGCGCCGTCAGCGCGCTGGGGAGCGCCATCGCCGCCCAAGGCAACGCGGCATTGATCCAGATCCGTAAGGAGGTCAAGGCATCGGCGCTGCAGGCCATCAAGCCTCTCCTGCCGGAGGCCAAGCAGGAACTGGCGCGCAAGCAACCGGCCAGGAAGAACGCCGCGCGCGCGGCGACGCCCCTGCAGCACAGCCTTTAACCGACACCCCACAAGTCTTTGACCGAGGAAGCGCCATGGGAATCTTTTCGAGAATGACCGACATCATCAACGCCAACCTCAATGCCATGCTCGACAAGGCGGAGGATCCGGAAAAGATGGTGCGGCTGATCATCCAGGAGATGGAAGACACGCTGGTCGAGGTCCGCTCGACCTCGGTCCGCACGCTGGCGCGCAAGAAAGAACTGCAGCGCCACATCGCCCACATGCACGGCGAGGCGACCGAGTGGCAGCGCAAGGCGGAACTCGCGATGTCGAAGGACCGCGACGACCTTGCCCGAGCCGCGCTCGCCGCCAAGGCGCGCACCACCGACAGCGTCGCCGACCACGAGAAAGAGCTGAAGCACGTGGAAGGCGAGATCGTGAAGCTGGACGAGGACACCGGAAAGCTGAAGGCCAAGCTGGCCGACGCCAAGCAGCGTCAGAAGGCCATCATCCTGCGCGCCCAGTCGGCCGATTCACGGCTGAAGGTCAAGCGCCAGATCCACGACGGCCGCATGGACAACGCGATGCTGAAGTTCGAGAAGTACGAAGCCAAGATCGACGGCCTGGAGGCGCAGCTGGAGTCTTACGACCTCGGCCAGGTGCGCTCGCTGAAGGAGCAGTTCGCCGAGCTCGAGCAGAACGAGAAGCTCGACGCCGAGTTCGAGGCGCTGCGCAGCCGGATGGGCAAGTCCAAGCCTTCGACCGGTCCTGCCGGCGGCCCGGACAAGAAATAGAATGAGCGACCAGACCGCCTCGGGGGCCGGCAGTGGAAGAAATCGTACCGCTTATCGCAGTCATCTCGATCTTCATCGTGTTGCCGGGAATGGTGCTGCACTACCTGACCCGCAACAAGGAAATTACCGCGCGGGCCGCCGGTGATCCGGCGATGAACTCTAAGCTGGTCGACATCGCGGACCGCCTGGAGCGCCGCCTGGAAGCGATCGAATCCCTGCTGGAGCACGAGGTGCCCGGCTGGAAGAAGTCGGCCGACCGGAGGAGTTCGTGAGGTCCCGCAATTTCTCCGGCCTGCGGCGGATTCCCGAGCGCGGCGTGGTCGCCGGTGTGTGCGCCGGCATCGCCGAGTACTTCGGCTGGAGCGTCAAACTGCTGCGCGCCGCGTGCGTGATCGGCGTGGTCCTGGGCGCCGGCGCGATCATCGTGGTCTACGCCATCCTGTGGTACGTGATGGACCCGGTCGAGCCCAGCCCGGCAACGGCCCACGGCGCTGGCGCGGGCGCCGGCGCGTCCGACCCGATGCGACGCCCGACCATGGCCGAGGTGCAGGCCCGCTTCGAGCGCCTGGACCAGCGGCTGCGCAGCATCGAGGAATGCGTCACCGACAAGGAATTCGATCTGCGCCGCGAGTTGAAAAAACTCGAAGCCTGAGTCCAGCGCACGCGGTGTAGAATCCCGCCGACCTCCCCCCTCGGCGGGATTTTTCTTTGAACGATGCCTCCCTGCAGGGAAAAACGGCCCTCGTCACCGGCGCGTCCAGCGGCCTGGGCGTGGACTTCGCCCGTGAGCTCGCGCGTCGCGGCTGCCGCCTGGTGCTGGTGGCGCGCCGCGAGGAGCTGTTGAAGAAGCTGCAGGGCGAACTGCAGGCGCAGTACGGCGTCGCCGCCAGCGTCATGACGCTGGACCTCGGCGAGCCCGACGCCCCGCAGATGCTGTACGACGCGCTGAAGGCACAGCAGGTGCCGGTCGACATCCTCGTCAACAATGCGGGTTTCGGCCTGTTCGGGATGGAACTCGAGATCCCGTGGGCCAGGACGCGGCAGATGCTGATGCTCGACATCGTCGCGCTGACCCATCTGACCAAGCTGTTCGCACGCGACATGGTCAAGCGCGGCTTCGGACGCATGCTGCAGGTCGCGTCGATCGGCGCCTACCAGCCCTCGCCCACCTACGCCGCCTACTCCGCCGCCAAGAGCTACGTCCGCTCGTTCAGCCAAGCGCTGAACTTCGAGCTGCGCGGCACCGGCGTCACCAGCACGGTGATCTCGCCCGGCATCACCGCCACCGAGTTCCTGCAGGTCAGCGGCCAGAAGCCCACGGCGTACCAGCGCATGATGATGATGACCAGCGCGCAGGTCGCCGCGATCGGCATCCGCGCGATGCTGAAGCGCCGCTACAGCGTGGTGCCCGGCTTCCTGAACTGGCTGAGTTCGCTGTTCACGATGATCACGCCGGACCCGGTCAACGCGGCCGCGGCTTACCGGCTGATGAAGAACTGAGCTTGCCCCGCAGGCGCGCCCGCGGGCCGTCCGACGTCCCGCAAGCCCTGCGCGAGCGGGCGTTCGCGCTGTTCGGGCGCCACGGCTACGAAGGCGTGTCGATCGGCGCGCTCGGCAAGGCCGCCGGCCTGTCGAAGGGCGCGCTGTACTGGCACTTCGATAACAAGCAGCAGCTCTACCTCGACTGCGAGCGGCAGCTGCACGCCATGTTCAACCACTACATTTTCGATCCGATGCGCGCGCAGCGAGACGGCGTGACGCGCATCCTGGCCCTGTTCACCGGCCTCGACCGCTTGCTGCGCGACCCGCGCGTGACGCAGGGCGTCGCCGGCTACTGGCTGATCCCGGCGCGTCCGGAAACGGCGCCGATCCTGGCCGAGCGGCGGGTTTTCGAAGCGGCCTGCGTCGAAACGATGAAGGAGACGCTGCGCATGGGGGTCGAGCAGGGGCGATTCGACTACAAGGGGGACCTCGACGACATGGCCCGGGCGATCATCGCGCTGATGGAAGCCGTGGTCCTGCCGATGCGCCAGCAGGCGCCGGAGGAGGTGCACCGGACGCTCGGCGTGCTGGCGCGTGCGCTGTTCCGTGCCTACGCCACGGAAGACGACCTGCTCAAGCTGACGCGGTCGCTGTAGGAGATCCCTCGCTGCGCTCGGGAGGACACGCACGGAGCGCGTGTCACTTCTTCTTCAGGCCGAACAGGTTGCTGAGGCTGTCGACCAGCAGGTCGGTGCTGCCGGTCACGATCTTGGCCGTGCCCTCGGCGATGCCGGCGGCGTGCGATTCCTTCAACGCGTCGTGGAACCCCAGCTTGACCTGCTCGCGCAGGGCCGGCAGCAGTTCACGCCCCGCCGCCAACACGCCGGCGCGCACGCGCTGCTCGAAAACATCCTGGACCTTCAACAGCTCCGCGTCGTAACGCGGGCGCCCCCACCGCTGCCAGGCCAGCCACGCGAGTGCCAGCGCAAGCGCACTGCCGGACAGCGCTGCGGCGAACATCCAGAGCACGATCGGATTCATGGAACGGTCTCCTGATTCCCTTTGCCTGACTATACGGGCTAGACTTTCCCCGTCCAGCATCCGAGCGGCGAATCACCATGCGTTACATCGCAATCGGCCTGATTGTGCTGATGGCTGTCGGCGTTTGGAGTTACAAGAGGTACTTCAGCGCGTCGGCGGCCGCGCCGGTGGCGGCAGCCGCCGCCAGCAGCCCCGCGCCCGCGGCACCCGCACCATCGGGGCCGCCGCCGGGCATGCCGGTGGAGGCCGAAGTGGCGAAGGCCGAACGCATCGAGCAGGAGATCATCGCGGTCGGCAGCCTGCGCTCGAATGAATCGGTCACCCTGAGTTCCGAGATCGCGGGACGGATCTCCGGCATCCATTTCAAGGAAGGCCAGCCGGTCGGGCGCGGCACGCTGCTGTTCGAGCTCGACGACTCCATCTACCGCGCCGAGCTGGACCAGGCACGAGCCGGCCTCGCGCTGGCCGAGCGCAACCACCAGCGCGCCACGGAGTTGTTCGAGCGCAGCATGGTCTCGACGCGCGAGCGCGACGAGACCGCGTCCAGGCTCGATGTCGAGAAGGCCGCTGTGGCACTGGCGCAGGCGCGGCTCGCCAAGACGCGCATCCGGGCGCCGTTCGAGGGCGTCGTCGGCCTGCGCGGCGTGAGTCCCGGCGACTACATCACCGCGGGCCAGGCGCTGGCGCCGCTCGAGCAGCTGTCGGTGCTGAAAGCCGATTTCCGGCTGTCCGAGGCGGCACTGTCGGCGATCAAGGTCGGACAGACGCTGAACCTCGAGGTCGACGCCTGGCCAGGCCAGGTGTTCCCCGGCAGGGTCTACGCGATCGATCCGCGCCTGGCCGAGGAAACGCGCTCGATCGGCGTGCGCGCGCGTGTGCCCAACGACAAGCAGCAGCTGCGCCCCGGCCTGTTCGCGCGCGTGCGCCTGGTGATCGCCGAGCGCGAGGGCGCCGTGCTGGTACCCGAGCAGTCGATCGTGCCGCAGGGCGACAAGCCGTTCGTGTACGTGATCGAGAACGGCCAGGCCGCGATGCGCGCCGTGCAACTCGGCCTGCGCCAGTCCGGCCGCGTCGAGGTGGTCTCGGGTGTCAAGCCGGGCGACGTGGTCATCACCGCGGGCGTGCAGAAGATCGGCCCCGGCGCGCCCGTGATGGCAATCAATCTCGCGCCACCGGGCGACGCACAAAACAAAACCCCGGCGGCCGGAGAGAAAACCTCCCGCCCGCCGGGGTGAGGTACCCCGTCCCGATCAGCCCTGGGTGATCGGCTCGAGCCGCACTTCCACGCGGCGGTTCTGCGAGCGGCCCCCGTCGGTGTCGTTCGACGTGACCGGCCGCGACTCGCCGAAACCGGCGGCCAGCACGCGCTGGCTGTTGACGCCCTTGCTTCCCAGGTAGTGGCTGACGGCCGACGCACGGCGCTCGGACAGCGACTGGTTGGTCTCGTCGCTGCCGACACTGTCGGTGTGGCCTTCGATCACAATGAGCGTCTTGTCGTATTCGTCGACCACGAGCGCGACGCCGTCGAGCACCTTGAAGAAGTCGGCGTTGAGGTCGGAGCTGCCGGTCTTGAAAGTGATGTTGCTCGGCATGTTCAGCACGATGTTCTCGCCCTGGCGCGTCACGCTGACGCCGGTGCCGGCCAGCTTCTTGCGCAGCTTGGCTTCCTGCGCATCCATGTAGGCGCCGACGCCGGCGCCGGTCAGCCCGCCAACGCCCGCGCCGATCAGCGCGCGCTTGCGGCGGTCCTTCGCGTCCTTGCCGGTGGCCGCGCCGATCACCGCGCCGGCCAGCGCGCCGATGCCGGCCCCGATGGTCGCCTTCGAGGTCTCCTGCTCGCCGGTGTACGGGTCCGTCGTCTGGCAGCCTGCGACCATTACCGCGGTGCAGACGACCATCCCGGTCACGAGTTTCGAATTGGACATGGGGGCTTCTTTCTTCCGAAGGTTGAACGGGCGGCTATTGTAGACCTATCCTCCCTGCACTACAGCGCCGCGCGGACCCGTGCGGCCGATCAGAATTTTCTGGAGGCTTGATGGGCCCTGCGGCAGAGCGCGTGCTGCGCCTCGCCATCGCGATCGTATACGCGCGGTGCCGGCTGACGTTCGCCATCCTGCTGGCCTTCACCGCCGTGATGCTGGTGCAGGCGCTGCGTCTGCAGCCGGACGCGGGCTACGAGAAGCACATCCCGCTGCAGCACCCGTACATGCAGGTGTTCAAGAAGTACGAGAAGGCCTTCGGCGGGGCCAACCTCGTGACGATCGCGCTGGTCCGCACCGGTGCCCCGGCCGGCGCCGGCGACGACGGCTCGATCTATGAGGAGAGGTTCCTCGAGGCGCTGCGCGGCGTCACCAACGACGTGTTCTTCCTGCAAGGGGTGGATCGCTCGCGCGTGACCTCGCTGTTCACGCCTGGCGTGCGCTACCTCGAGATCGTCGAGGGCGGCTTCTCCGGCGGCGACGTCGTGCCGCGCAACTACGCGGCGTCCCCGGCGATGTTCGAGCTGATCCGCGCCAACGTCGGCAAGGCCGGCATCATCGGCCGGCTCGTGTCCAACGACCAGCGCGGCGCGATGATCGTCGCCGAGCTGCTCGAGAAGGACCCCGTGTCCGGCGAACCCCTCGACTACGCCAGGATGGCCGAGGGGCTCGAGGCGCTGCGGACGAAGTACCAGACCGCCGACATCGCGGTGCACGTCATCGGCTTTGCCAAGGTCGTCGGTGACGTCACCGACGCCAACAAGGAGGTCGCCGCGTATTTTGGCATCGCCCTCGCGCTGACGATGCTGCTGTTGTGGGCGTTCTGCGGCTCGTTCCGGCTCGCGCTGCTGCCGTTGTTCGCCGCGCTCGCCGCGGTGGTCTGGGAGCTCGGCCTGCTGCACACGTTCGGCTTCGGCCTCGATCCGTTCGCCATCCTGGTGCCGTTCCTGATCCTGTCGATCGGCGTGTCGCACGGGGTGCAGTACATCAACAGCTGGGGCAACGAGGTGGCCGAGAACCGGCTCGACCCGCGCGCGGCGTCGCTGGCAACGTTCAAGCGCCTGTTCATTCCGGGCACCGTGGCCATCATCACCAACGTGATCGGCTTCGCGACACTGGCCTTTATCAAGATCGAGATCGTGCAGGAGATGGCCATCAACGCGGCGCTCGGCATGGCGGCGGTGATCGTGACCAACAAGATGATGCTGCCGATCGTGCTGACCTGGGTCCGCCTGCCCGCACTCGAGAAGTTCCGGCGGCGCCAGCAGCTGCGCATCGAAATCGGCAACTGGTTCTGGCGGCCGCTCGCGGTGTTCGCCACCCGGCGCGGCGCGCCGCCGATGCTGGTGCTGGCGCTGCTGGCGCTCAGTTGGGCGGTGTGGAAGTACCCCGAGCTGCGCGTGGGCGACATCCAGGTCGGCGTGCCGGAGCTGCGCTCCGACTCGCGCTACAACCGCGACTCCGCGGCGATCGTCGGCAACTTCAACATCGGCGTGGACCTGCTGAAAGTCATCGTCGAGACCCGCGAGTACGGCTGCGTCGACGGCGCGGTGATGGAGCTGGTCGACCAGTACGCCTGGCACATGCGCAACACCGAGGGCGTGGCCTCGGTCGTGTCCCTGCCGCAGATTGCGCGCCGCGTGCGCCAGGGCCTGAACGAGGCCAACCCGAAATGGCTGGTGCTGCCGCGCAACGAGGGCGCCCTCGCCCAGATCGTGGCCCAGGTTCCGCCCTCGTCCGGCCTGCAGAATCCCGCTTGCTCGGCGATGCCGGTGCTGATCTTCACCACGGACCACAAGGCCGAGACGATTTCGCGCATCGTCGCGGCGACCCAGTCCTTCGACGCCGCCCACCGGGACGAGGGCGCAGGGTTCGCGCTCGCCTCCGGCAACGTCGGCGTGATGGCGGCGACCAACGAGGAGATCAAGGCCCGCGAACTGGTCGTGATCGTCTGGGTGCACGTCACCCTGCTGCTGTTCGTCTGGGTCTCGTTCCGCAGCTTCGCCAGCGTCGTCGCGATCATCGGGCCGCTGGTGCTGTGCTCGCTGATGACCTACGCCTTCATGGCGACGGTCGGCGTCGGCATGAAGGCGGCGACGCTGCCGGTCGCGGCTTTCGGCGTCGGCATCGGCGTCGACGCGGGCATCTACCTGTGGAGCGTGCTGGCGCGCTACCTCGACGAGGGCCTGCCACTGCCCGAAGCCTACATCCAGGCGCTGCGCCACACCGGCAAGGCCGCCGTGTTCACGTCGCTGTCGCTGATCGTGGCAGTGGTGACCTGGATGTTTTCGGAACTGCAATACCAGGCCGACATGGGCATGCTGCTCGTCATGATGTTCACCGCAAACCTGTTCGGCGCGATCCTGCTGCTGCCGGCGCTGGCGTGGCTGGTGCTGCCGCGGAGCCCGCGTAGACTGGAGACCCCATGAGACTTCCCGCCGCGCTCGCAGTCCTGTTGATTGCCACGCCGGCGCTGGCCAAGGTCGCCCCGGACGAGGCGGGCAAGCTCGGCGCCGTACTGACGCCCAACGGCGCGGAGAAGGCGGGCAACGCCGCGGGCACGATCCCGGCCTGGGACGGCGGCATGTCGAAGACCGATCTCAAGCGTGGCGACGACCCTTTCGCTGCCGATAAGCCGCTCTACACCGTCAGCGCGGCGAACGTCGCGCAGCACGCCGGCGTCCTGACCGAGGGCTACAAGGCGCTGTTCAGGACGTTCCCCGACTACAAGATGGTCGTCTACCCGACGCGCCGCACGGCTTCCCACCCGAACTGGTTCCACGAGGCGACGCGCCAGAACGCAACCACCGTCGAGCTGACCAATAACGGCTACGGCTTCTGCTGCGCGGCGCAGGGCTACCCGTTCCCGATCCCGAAGAACGGCACCGAGGTGATGTGGAATCACATCATGCGGTACAACACCACCGGCTATCGCGGCTACGTCAACCACGCGCAGGTGCAGGCCGACGGCGGCCACGTCGTCGAGCGCGCCTACCTCGAGTTGAGCTACGTCTATAACAATCCGAAGACGAAAGCCGGCGAGATCAACAACCAGAACCTCTACGTGATGGTCAAGACCGTGTCGCCGCCCAACAAGGCCGGCGACGCCAACCTGCTGCATGTGCCGATCGACCGCGTGAAGGAGATCACCGGCGTGTGGCTGTTCAACCCGAGCCAGGGCCGGGTCCGGCGCATCGGCGAGGTCGGCTACGACAATCCGTTGTTCGACGGCCTGATGACGCACGACCAGATCGACATGTTCAATGGCCCGCTCGACCGCTACACGATCAAGCTGCTGGGCAAGAAAGAGATGCTGGTGCCCTACAACGGCTACCGGATGTACAGCGACAAGGTGAAGTACGAGGACATCATCCGGCAGGGCCACATCAACCAGGACCTTGCGCGCTACGAACTGCACCGCGTGTGGGTGATCGAGGCGCAGGTGCGCCAGGGCTTCAACCACCGCTATCGCCGCCGCACGTTCTACCTCGACGAGGACTCCTGGCTGGTGCTGGGCCAGGACATCTACGACGAGCGCGACCAGTTCTGGCGCGCGGCCGAGGCGCACGCGGTGAACTTCGCCAGCGTGCCGGTCATCGTCAGTGGCGTGCAGGTGCACTACGACCTGCAGTCGCGACGCTACGTCGTGCTGAACATGCGCAACGAGGAGAAGAAGGAGATCGAGTACGACTTCGAGAAGCCGGCCGCGTACTTCACCCCGCGCCAGCTGCAGAAGTTCGCCACGAGCAAGAACTAGACTGCGCTGTACCGCATTGTTTTTAGAGGTGTTTTTCATTCAGGGTAAATTCAGCTTGAAGCCCTACTCTGTGCCAACGCCCGCAAACCCGCGGGCCTGGACAGGAGAAGGTGCATGAACAAGCTGACCATTCGGACTGCACTGGCGACAGCCGCCTGCGGCCTGTTGATCAGTGCGGCTCCCGCATTCGCTGATTACGACGACGACGATGCCTGGGCCTATGCCCGCGTCGTCCGCGCCGAGCCGATCGTGCGCGAAGTTCGCGTCCGCGAGTCGCGCCAGGTCTGCGAGGACGTGCCGGTGGTCGAGCGCACCCGCTATCGCGCCGGGCCCAGACCGGGCTCGGTGCTGGTCGGCGCAATCATCGGCGGCGTCATCGGCCACCAGTTCGGCAGCGGCCGCGGCAACGACGCCGCTACCGTCGCCGGCGCGATGATCGGCGCGGATCACGCGGCACGCAACAGCTACCAGAGCGGACGCGTGGTCGAGCGCGAAGTGATCGAGACGCGCTGCGAGACGGTGCGTCCTGCGCGCTATGAGCAGCGGATCGAGGGTTACGACGTGACCTACCGCTACCGCGGGCGCCTGTACCACACGCGCACGCACGAACACCCGGGCCGCACGATCAGGCTGCGGGTCAGCGTCACGCCCTACGTGGATTGACCTACACTAACCCGATGCGGTGGTTGCTCCTGGTTTGCGCACTCGTGTCGGCGGGCCTGATGTCCGGGCCCGCCGACGCGCGTTCGCGCGACCGGCAGAAGCAGACCGAGGCCCAGGAGAAGCGCGAGGAGCGCAAGGATGAGTGGCGCGACCATCGCCGCGACAATCGCGACCGCACGGCCGAGGCCGCGCGTCGCGCGCAGTTGCGTAACGGCGGCGGGCGCGTGTTGTCGGTGGAGCCGGAAGGCAGGGGCCACCGCGTCAAGGTGCTGAAGGACGGCGAAGTCCGCGTCCACCACGTCGACCCGGATTGATGCCATGCGCGCCCTCGTCATCGAGGACGATCCTGACCTGCGGGCCCTCGTCGCGCAGTACTTCACCGACGAAGGCTTCGTCGTCGACAGCGCCGGCGACGGCGAGCAGGGCCTGTACATGGCGACCGAGTACCCGCTCGACCTGGCGATCGTCGACCTCGGGCTGCCCAAGCTCTCCGGCGTCGACATCGTCAAGCGCGCGCGCAAGAAGGGCTGTGCGTACCCGATCCTGATCCTGACCGCGCGCGACGGCTGGGAGAGCAAGGTCGCGGGGCTCGAGGCCGGCGCCGACGACTATGTGGTCAAGCCGTTCCACAAGGAGGAACTGATGGCGCGGGCCCGGGCGCTGCTGCGCCGGACCGGTGGCTGGGCCAAGTCGACGCTCGAGTCCGGACCGGTCGCGCTCGACACCGCCGCCAAGCGCGTGACGCTGAACGGCGCTCCGGTCGAGCTGACGGCCTACGAATATCGCCTGCTCGAATATCTGCTGCTGCACGCCGGGCGGGTGGTCTCCAAGTCCACGCTCACCGAGCACCTGTACGCGGAAGACATGGAGCGCGACAGCAACGTGATCGAGGTGTTCGTGCGCCGCCTGCGCGCCAAGCTCGATCCTGACGAGTCACTGCACCCGATCGAAACGCTGCGCGGCCAGGGCTATCGCTGGACCCTGCCGCGCGTGCCGCCCGCCTGATCCCCCGCGGCGGCCCGCCATGATGTCGCTGCAGACCCGCCTGCTGCTGGCCGCGTCCCTGGTGCTTCTCGCGTTCGTCGGCTTGTGTGGCGCCGGCCTCGAGGAATCGTTCCGCCGCGCCGCGCTCGACGCCCAGCAGAACCGGATGCGCGGCATCGTCTACGCGCTGCTCGGCGCGGCCGAGCCCAGCGAGCGCGGTACGCTGGAGCTCAACGACGGCGACCTGCCCGACCCGCGGCTGATGCAGCCCGAGTCGGGGCTCGAGGCCGCGGTGTACGACGAGGCCGGCACCGTGCTGTGGCGGTCGCCGAGCCAGTCCGGCGCGCTGCCGCTGGTGATCGGGCCCGAGGTCGGCAGGTGGAAGCTGGAGCGCCTCGGCGATGCCGGCCGCTTCGCGCTGTCGTTCGGCCTGCGCTGGATCGTGACGGCCGACACCCGCCCGCAGCGCTACACCATGCTCGTCCTCGAGAACCCGGACGACTACGACGAACAGCTCGGCACCTTCCGCCGCACGTTGTGGCTGTGGCTTTCGGCCGCCGCGGCCGGGCTGCTGCTGGCACTCGTCATGGTGCTGCGCTGGGGCCTGCGGCCGATGCGCCGGCTGGTCCGGGAGCTGCGCGGTGTCGAGGGCGGCACGCAGGGGCAGATCGACGCCGCCTATCCGCAGGAGCTGACGCCGCTGACCGGCGCGCTGAACGCGATGATCCGCCACGAGCGCAGCCAGCTGCAGCGCTACCGCAACGCGCTCGGCGACCTGGCGCACAGCCTGAAGACGCCACTCGCCGTGCTGCGCGGCCTGTCCGAGGATGCGCGCGTGGAGCGCGACACGCAGCGCCAGCTCGACGAGCAGGTCGGCCGCATGCAGCAGATCACGGACCACCAGCTGTCGCGCGCCGCCACCGCCGGCCGGCGCGCGCTGGCGCAGCCGGTCGCGGTCCAGCCCATCGCCGCCAAGCTGGCGGCGGCGCTGAAGAAGGTTTACGCCGAAAAGTTGCTTGCGTTCGACATCGAGGTGCCGCTGCGGCTGGTGGCGCGCGTCGACTCCGGCGACCTGCACGAGCTGCTCGGCAACACGCTCGACAACGCGGCCAAGTGGGCGCGCTCCGGGGTGCGGCTGCACGCCGGCCGCGCGGCGTCGACGCTGGAGCTCGCCATCGAGGACGACGGGCCCGGGTTCCCGCCCGAGCCCGAGCGTCTGCTCGAGCGCGGCGTGCGCGCCGACAACCGCGTGCCGGGCCAGGGCCTGGGCCTCGCCGCCGTCACGGAGATCCTGAAGGCCTACGAGGGCGAGGTCGTGCTGGAGCGCTCGGCCGCGCTCGGCGGCGCGCGCGTGGTACTCAGGATTCCGTCGGTCTGACCGGCGGCCCGATCAGGCGGGCAGCTTGAGGAAGTGTTCGCGGTAGTACCGCAGCTCCGCGATCGAATCGCGGATGTCAGCCAGCGCCAGGTGCGTGGATTCCTTGGTGAAGCCCTTGGCGATGCCGGGCGCCCAGCGCAGGCACAGCTCCTTCAGCGTGCTGACGTCCATGTTGCGATAGTGGAAGTGGCGCTCGAGCGCGGGCATCCAGCGCGCCAGGAAGCGCCGGTCCTGGCAGATCGAGTTGCCGCACATCGGCGACTTGTTGGCCGGCACCCACTGGCCCAGGAATGCCAGCGTCTGCCGCTCGGCTTCGGTGTCGGCGATGCGGCTGTCCTTGACGCGCTGCGTCAGCCCGGATTGGCCGTGCTGGCGCGTGTTCCACTCGTCCATGGCGGCCAGCTCAGCATCGGATTGATGAATCGCGATCGCCGGCCCTTCGGCCAGCACTTCGAGGTTCGAATCGGTGACGATCGTCGCGATCTCGATGATGCGATGCTGCTCCGGGACCAGGCCCGTCATCTCGAGGTCGATCCAGATCAGGTTGCTGGCGCTCGGGGTCATGGCGTGATGATATCCTCGCGCGGCCAAAAAAAGCGGAGCTTGTGGGTGACCGCCCTTCCCTCCATCCTGGACAACATCGGCAACACGCCGATGGTCGAGCTCAAGCGTCTCGACACCGGCCGCTGCCGGCTGTTCGTCAAGCTCGAGAACGAGAACCCGACCGGGTCCATCAAGGACCGCATCGGCCTGTCGATGATCGCCGCCGCCGAGCGCGACGGCCGCATCAAGCCCGGCGGCACCCTGATCGAGGCGACCGCCGGCAACACGGGCCTGGGCCTGGCGTTGGTCGCCGCGCAAAAGGGCTATCGATTGCTGCTGGTGCTGCCCGACAAGATGGCGCAGGAGAAGGTGCTGCACCTGCGCGCGCTCGGCGCGGAAACCATCATCACGCGCTCCGACGTCGGCAAGGGCCATCCCGAGTATTACCAGGACATCGCCGAGCGCCTCGAGAAGGAGCAACCGGGGTCGTTCTACGTGAACCAGTTCGCCAATCCGGCCAACCCCGAGGCGCACGAAGCCGGCACCGGGCCCGAGATCTGGGCGCAGATGGACCAGCGGCTCGACGCGGTCGTCGTCGGCGTCGGCTCCGGCGGCACGCTGACCGGCCTGTCGCGCTACTTCGCCCGCGTGGCGCCGCACGTCGAGATGGTGCTGGCCGACCCCGCAGGCTCGGTGCTGGCCGACGTGGTCAGGACCGGCAAGATCCAGAAGGAAGCCGGCACCTGGCTGGTCGAAGGCATCGGCGAGGATTTCGTGCCGCCCAATTGCGACCTCGCGCGCGTGAA
>JBOICR010000031.1:0-6250 GCA_050740195.1 Nevskiaceae bacterium
TGCGCGGCCTTCAGCGCGATTTCCGCGGTGTCGAGGTCGCGGATTTCGCCGACCAGGATCACGTCCGGGTCCTGGCGCAGGAAGGCTTTCAGCGCGGCGGCGAAGGTCAGGCCCACTTTCGGGTTGACGTTGACCTGGTTGATGCCGGGCAGGTTGATTTCCGCCGGATCCTCGGCGGTGGAGATGTTGATGTCCTCGGTGTTCAGGATATTGACACCGGTGTACAGCGACACGGTCTTGCCCGAGCCGGTCGGGCCGGTCACCAGGATCATGCCCTGTGGCTGCTTCAAGGCCTCGAGGTAGGCCTCTTTCTGCACCGGCTCGTAGCCGAGCGCGTCGATGCCGAGCGTGGCGCTCGATGGATCGAGAATACGGGCGCAGATCTTCTCGCCAAATAGTGTTGGGCAGGTGCTGACGCGAAAATCGATCGACTTGGTCTTGGACAAGTGCAGCTTGATGCGGCCGTCCTGCGGGATGCGGCGCTCGGCCAGGTCGAGCTTCGACATGACCTTGACGCGCGCCGCGAGGCGCCCGCCCATCTGCACCGGGGGCGTGGCGACGATCTTGAGTTCGCCGTCCCGGCGGTAGCGGATGCGGTAGATCTTCTCGTAGGGCTCGAAGTGGATGTCCGAGCAGCCGGTATTGATGGCGTCGAGCATGATCTTGTTGACGAAGCGCACGATCGGCGCGTCGTCGGCGTCCCCGCTCGTCGCGATGTCGACCTCGAGCTCGCCGTCGCCGCCCTCGATCTGCAGGTTCTCCAGGTCGGTGTCGTCGACGTTCATGCTCGACGACTGCTGGGCGCTCAAGGCGACGTCGATCTGCTTGAGGAGCTTGTCTTCCTCGACCACGATCGCCTCGGTGGCGAGGTTCGTGGCGAACTTGATCGCGTCCAGCGCGGGCAGGTTGGTCGGGTCGGCGATGCCGACGTAGAGCCGCTTGCCGCGCTTGAACAGCGGCAGGGTGCGGTGCTGGCGCATCAACTTTTCGGTGACGAGCTTGACGGTCTCCGGGTCGAGTTCGATCGAGCCGAGGTCCAGCATCGGCACGCCGAAGGCGTTGCTGGCGGACTGCGCGATCTTCGCCGCGGGCGCGAGCTTGTCGTCGACGATCTGGCTGACGATCGAAATGCCCGCTTTCTGGGCCTTGGCCTGCGCTTCCTTGGCTTTGTCTTCGGCCAGTACGCCGTCCGCGACCAGGCGGCGTGCGAGTCCGCCCAGACCAGACATCGACGGCGCCGGATTGATGGCCACAGAAATTCCCCAACGGGACCTTGAGGTTATCTTACTCGGATTCCCCGCCCAAGCGCCAAGGAGCGGCTGCGGGTTGGATGCCACCCCGTGCCACGAACAGGGCGTCGTAGTCGGCGCGCTCGTAGGCATCGAGCAGGCCCCCGCGGGTCGCGTTGACGATCCGCACGCCGAGCGACTCGGCCTTCGCACGGATCAGGCGGTGGCTCTCGAACTCGCGCTGGATGATGCGCAGGAACGCCTCGTAGCCGTAGCCGCGTCCGTCCTTGTCGATGCTGTCGAACTCCGGGAAGTACTCGTGGGTGTCGTAGAAGTGGTAGCTGCCGCCGGTGTCGGCCAGCCAGTTGCAGTCGAAGCCGATGAGCACGATTTCGCGGAAGCCCAGGAAGATCGCCAGCGGAATCGCGATCGCGCTGCCGGTCGTCATGCCGATGTTGCGCGGGCGGCGGAAGTCGAAGTCGACGTGCGCCAGCTCGTGGGTCTGGAAGCCCGAGCGCACGTAGTGGACCTCGCGCCCCGCGTACAGCCCGTGCCGGGCGACGATCGGCCTGGCGGAAGCGTGCAGCACCATCGCAGTCCCGGGCAGCTTTTGCGCCACGGTCTGGTGCCATTCGACGGCGCGCGGCTGGTCCTGCATGAAATGCGGGTCGAAGATGCACAGGTACTTCAGGGCGATTGCGGCTGCATCGGGGTGCTTGTAGAAACTGTTGGCGCCGATGGTGAACTCGCCGGCGAGCGGGCGCAGGTCCATGCCCTTGAGCGATGGCCCGTTGCCGATGACGAAGCAGCGGCGTTCGCTGGAGTGGCGACCCTCGAGCGCGCCGATCTCCCGATTGCGCTCGCGGAAGTAGCGACGCCAGATGTCCCCCACAAACTCGTGCAGCTTCGGGCCGACGATCCAGCCGGAAAAACCGCCCGGGCCGCGCTGCACCGGGTTCAAGTGCCCTCCGCGGGCAACGCTCGGACGTAGTCGAGGCGCGCCTTCAACTTGCGGATGTGCGGGCGGCGCGGGGCGTCGTCGACAAAGCCAGTGTCGCCGCGCTCGACCAGGCCCTCGAGCCTCGCCAGAAAATCCTCGCCCTCGAAGCCGCGCTCGCTGCGCCAGATGGTGAAGGCGCGGTCGCCGGCACCTTGCCCCGGCCGGTCGGCGAGGCGCACCGTGGGCGAGTCCTTCTCGACCGCCGACAGGATGTCGGAGTTGATCGCCTGCAGCCACAGCACGCGCGCGTCGATCGACATCTCGTCCAGGCGGGCCTCGAACTGCTGCAGCCGGCCGAGGAATCCGAGCATCCGGTTCTCCTTGAACCACGCGGAGAATGAATGGGGCGGGTAGGTGCGGAACGAATTGGCGCGCGCGTCGGGCTCGGCGAACGAAAGGCCCCGGCATGCGTCGCCCAGGTGGCGGCGGCGCACGTCGGCGGACTCGCCGTCGAGCCACGCGGCTTCGCGGGCGATGCCGTCAGGCACCAGGAAGCAGCTCTCGCCGTCGCGCCACGAGAACGCGATGCCGGCGCGACCGGCTACGGCGTCGTTCCACGGCGCGGCGTCGTAAAAGTGGATCGAGCGCAGGTAGGCGTCGGTCAGCGCGCCGGCGACGGGAATGCAGTGCAGGCGCGATCCGAGCACGCCCTCGAGCACATACGGCAACTCCGGGATCCGGCCTTGCAGCTCGTCCTTGAAGCGCGCGGCATTGATGAACAGGCCGCCGGCGCCTGCGTCCCGCAACTGCTTCACCTGCGCGCTGCTGAGCATGAACTCCGGCGGCAGGAAATAGTCGACGACGCGCCGGAACTCGCGCCGCAGCGTGCGCTCGCCGAGGGCAACGTTGGCGGCGAAACCGGCGGTCGAGCGCAGCAGGGCGATGTCGTGCGCGAACGGTCGCAGCACCACCTCGAACACCTGCGGATGATCGTTGACCACGGCGATGGCTTCGGGGTTGAGCATCGCCATGTCGGCGACCGCACCGCCGATGAAGCCAAGCACCACCGGCCGTTTGCGTTCGGCGTAGAGGCCCAGCCAGCGGCACAGCGGCGAGCCACTGCCGCCGGACAGCATGTCCAGCCACGCCGCTGCCGGCAGGCACGAAGCATCGGCGTTGAAATTGACCACGTCGACTACGTCGGTCACGAGCGCAGCGCTCCCTGGAGCGGCACGCCGGCCTCGGCGAAAGCGTCGAGCAGTGCCTTCGTGGCGGGGATGCCGTCGCGCGTGCGCTCGACCGCTGCGCGTTTCTCGGGGTCGCCCGGCACCATCACGCTGGCCTGCACCGGCTCCATGGCGCGGATCGCATCGACCAGCCCCTGCAGCCGCGAGCGGAAGCGGGACGCCGGCACGAAGCGTTCGATGTCGAGCGCGAGGAAGAAGTGGCTCAGGTGCCGGCGCGCTTCGATCGGCGCCGAGAACATCGGCAGCAGCTCCTTGGCCACGGGACCGTCGGCGAGCAGGCCGCACAGCACCTCGACCATCATGCCGAGGCCATAGCCCTTGTAGCCGCCGGACGGGTTCAGCGAAGCGGCGGCATCGGCGTCGGTCGTCGGCTGGCCGGCGCTGTCGAAGGCCCAGTCGCCTCCGAGCGCCGCCCCCGACACTCGCGCGTTGCGTACCTTGTTCCAGGACACCAGCGAGGTGGCCATGTCCAGGCACAGCGGTCCCTCGTCGCGCAGCGGCGCGGTGAAGCACACCGGGTTGGTGCCGAAAACCGGCTCGCGTGCGTTGAAAGCTTTCACCAGGGCGTCGGCGTTGGTGAAGGCGAAACCGATCATGCCGGCGTCGGCCGCCCGCAGGGCGAAGTACGCGGCCGCGCCGAAATGGCTGGAGTCGCGCACGCTCACCGCACCCAGGCCGGTCTCGCGGGCGATTTCGACCGCGGCGTCGATCGCGAGGGCGCCGGCGTGATGGCCGAACGCATGGGCGGCGTCCAGGCGCGCGGTCGAAGCCGCCGTGCGCGTCAGCTCCGGCAGTGGCCGGGCGCACACGCGGCCCGCGGCGACGGCGCGCACGTAATGCGGGAACAGCTGGATGCCGTGCGAGTCGACCCCGCGCAACGAGGTCTGCAGCAGTGAATCGACCAGATGACCGGCGCCAACCGGATCGACGTCGAGCGCGCGCAGGCGCGCGTGCAGCAGCGGCCGCAGCCGATCGGCGTCAATCCGGGACAAGGACGTCCTTCCAGGCGCCGGCGGCGGCCAGGCTTGCGTTGGCCGATTCGACGACGGCGGTGGACACGAGCGCCTGGCGGAACGTTGGCCGGATGGCATCGAGCGCCGCCGGCGCAACCCGGCCGGCAGACACATCGCCGGCGTCGCGCAGGAAGCGCTCGACGCTGCGGTAGCCATAGCCGCGGAAGGCGACCTCGTCGTGCTCGCCGAGCACCATGGAGAAGTGCGGGTTGAGGCTCTCCACGCCGCTCTCCGGAGTTACCAGGCGCACGCCGCGATCGGTCTGGTCCAGGTCCAGGCGCCCGCGCGAGCCCACCAGGAAGAACTTCTGGTCGGACAAAGCCGGCGTCGCCGACGGGTCGATCCAGCCGATGGCGAGCTGCGCGATGAACTCTTCGCCGCCGCCGCGCGCCTGCCACGCGATCGTGGCGTGCACCGAGTCGTAAGTGTCGATGCCCTGCGCCTGCAGCGTGCCCCGCGTGCCGATCGCGCTGACGCGGCGCGGCACCAGCCCGGTCAGGAAATGGATCAGGTCGACGTAGTGCACGCCGAGGTACTGGAAGATGTTGGTGCGCGCGGCCCAGGCCCGGAACGCGACCAACGGGATGTCGATGCGCTGGCTGTAGCCGACCACCATGTACTTGGGAACGCCGAGGCGACCCTCGCGCAGCGCGCGCCGCGCCAGCAGGTTCTGCTCGTCGTGCCGCTTGTGGAACTCCACCGCGCCATGCAGGCCCCTGGCCCGCGCCAGATCGACCAGCCGGCGCGCCTCGGCGACGGTCGGCGTGAGCGGCTTGACCACCAGGCAATGCAGGCCGCGTTCGAGCAGGGCCGCGGTGACTTCGTAATGCAGGTCGTCGGGCACGCAGACCAGCGCGCAATCGAACTCGCCGGCGCGCACGGCCGCGCCGATCGGCCCGTCGAGCCGGCGGTAGTGGACCGGCAGGCTGGCGCCCAGCAGCGCGTTGACGCGCGCTGCCGCCTCGGGCACGCCGGAGTCCGCCTCGGCGCGCGTCGCGAGCACGGTGACCGCGTCGAGCCGGCCGGCGCGGGAGTATTGCGCGAGAGCGGGCAGCAGCGTGCCGATGCCGCCGGTGCCGCGACCGGTCACATACATGCCGGCGCCGACGACGAGGACTCTCATGGCGCCGCCTCCATGAGCAGCCGCGCCAGCTGCAGGTCGCGCAGGTTGTCGACGTCGACCACGTCCTCGGCCGCCATCCGGTACGGGCGGATGCGGTCGCCGGTCATCGAGCCCTTCTCGAGGATCGTGCGCGGCCGGGTCACGTCGATCACGCAGTTGTAGTACCACATCGGCGGCAGGTCCTGGCGGCGCAACAGGTAGGGAACAGGGTGCTCGTGCTTGTATAACGGGTCGAGGTAGCCCTCGGCGTCCAGCCGGAACATCCGATACGGGTGCTGGGTCGGCGGACTGACCGAGCGTACCGAGTCGGCGCGCGGGTCGTCGCGCAGCAGCGCCGCGGCGGCGTCGATCCAGCCCGGCAGCCGGTGCGGCGCCGTCGGCCGCAGGTGCAGCACCAGGTTGGGCACGTAACCTTCGGCCCGCGCCAGCCGCTCGAGGAGGTGCGTGAACACCGGGTGATCGAGCACGGTGTCGCCGGCCAATGCGGCGGGACGCAGGAAGGGCACTTCGGCGCCGGCGGCGCGGGCGACGTCGGCGATCTCGGCGTCGTCGGTGGACACGATGACGCGCTGGACGCAGTGCGCCGCCCGCGCGTGGTCGATCGAGTGCACCACCAGCGGCTTGCCCGCCACCGGCATCAGGTTCTTGCGCGGGATGCCCTTGGAGCCGCCGCGGGCCGGGATGACGGCGAGCACGTC
>JBOICR010000032.1:0-16837 GCA_050740195.1 Nevskiaceae bacterium
CGCGGAGTCCGACACGGCCAGCCGGCTGAAGACACTGGCCTCGATGCCGGAGGTGCCGAGGTCGTGCGCCACGGACCCGGCTGGCCAGACGCCCCCCCCGCCCGACTGGGCGCGCGTGGTCGACCCGCCAAGGTCGACATACGCCAGCTCCACGCCGAAATTCTTGGCGAATCCGACGCCGCCAAACAGCCGCAATCCCGTGTCGCTGCCCTCGACGCCCCCGGCCGTGAACGAGCCGTCGTCGACGTAATCGCCGTAGTCGCTGGACTTCGCCTGCCCGGTCCCCAGGCCGAAGTAGAACTCGACCGCGGATGCGGTTGACGGGAGGATCGCGAGGCCCGTGGCGAGCAGCACGGCGCCGGCCCGCGGAACCGGGCCGCCGATCACCGGAGTTCCGTCCGATAAACCAGCGAGAGGGTCAGGGTATCCATGTGGTCGATGTCGTTTGTGTCGACGCCGAACCGCGTGACCTCGAGGCGGTAGGCCAGCGCACTGGACGAGGCGTACTCGACGCCGAAGCCCCAGAAGATTTCGTCGCCGTCCTCGTTGGCACCGAACTGCAGGCCCGTCATCACCAGCTGTCTCTTCAGGTCCCAGAACATCAGCCCGGCGCGGCCGAGCAGCGCGAACGAGTCGCGCCTCCCGGCCCTTCCGACGAACGCGAATTCGTAGCCGGTCACCGCGCTCTTGATCGACACGGGGCCCGCCGTGTAGAACGCGGAGCCGTCGGAGGTGCCGTAGGCGGTCATTTCGCCGAGCCTCACGTAGCCGCCCTCGAATGCGAGGCCGTCGACGATGTTGACCCCGAAATACGCGCGGACGCTGTTGTCGGTGTTGTCGGAGCTGAAGCCGCCGGATCCGAAGGATCCGTCGTCGCCGGAGGCGATGAACGCCTGCCAGGCGCTGGCGCTCGTCTGCCCGAACGACAGGCCCATATAGCCGGAGTAGTCCTCGGCCGATGCCACGCCGGCGGTGCACACAAGAGCCACCGCTAGGCCTCTGGCCAACATCGCGATCTCCCGGGGGATGCTCCGTCGAGCATCCTACACCCGGGAGTCGCGTTCAGGCGTCAGCGTGCCGATCCTAGCGCCGGGAAGTTCCAGCGGGCGCCGAGGGTCAGCGTGTTGGCGTCGTCGGAGAGCCCGACGCTGCCGACGAGCGACAGCTCGCGCGTCATGTGCAGCAGGCCTTCGCCGGTCAGGGTCACGTCGCCGTCGCCGAAGGTCTCGGCGTAGTTAAGGTAGCCGCCGAGCTCGAGCTGCGGGGTCATCGCGGCGCGGATGCCGCCGGTCAGCGAAATGCCCGTGTCGTCGTCGCTGAATCCCCCGGGTCCGTCGATCTCGACGATCTGGATCGTCGCGGTGCCGAGCACGTCGATGCCGCGGCGGATCGGGTGGCGGAAGCCGGCTCCGCCCTCGAGCGTGGTGAGGTCGAAAGGGTCATTGCTCAGCAGGGAGAGCGACGCGATGCCGAAGAACTGCGGCAGGAACTGCAGCGAGCCGCCGACCTTGACGCCGCTGTAGTTGTCGCCGCCATCGGGATCGATCATCACCAGGCGGCCTTCCCCGTAGCTGTAGGAAAACCCGGACTGCCGCGACTGCGCCTGCGCAGCCAACGGCAGCGCCAGTAGCGCGGACAGCACGACAGCGTGAACTCTCTTCATCGACATGCTCCAGTTGAGTGGCGCGCGATAGACCACGCCAGATGGTTGATGTTTCGCTGAATTGTGAAACCGGTCACACTTTGTGTCGCGCGCCGGCGACGCCGGGCGACGGCTCGCCACCCTGATCAGGGAGCAGCGGCGTGAATCTCCGGCGTGTGAAGCGGGCCCGGCTGGGCGGCGTAATAGGCCGCGATCTGCCGGATCTCGGCGTCGGTCAGGGTTGCGGCCTGGGCCGCCATCACCGGATTCTTGCGGGCGCCCGAGCGGTATTCGCGCAGGGTCTGCTCGATGTAGTTCGAGTACTGCCCCGCGAGGTGCGGGTAGATCGGCACCATCGCCTTGCCATCGGCGCCGTGGCAGGCCGCGCAGAGCGCGACCTTCTCGGGCGCCTTGGCGTCACCGGCCATCGCACCCGGAGCGGTGGCCAGGGCCATCAGCGCAACCAGCAAGTTCAGGCGGCGCATGTCAGTGGTGCTCCGGCGCGGTGGCGAGGAACGCGGCGATGTCCTCGATGTCCTGGTCGGTCAGGCTCGCCGCCTGTGCCTGCATCGTCTTGTGCGGGCGCTCGCCGGTGCGATAAGCCTTCATCGCGATCGCCAGGTACTCGGCGCTCTGGCCCCCGAGCTTGGGCACGCGGTATGTCGGGTAGACGTTGGTGTAGCCCGGGATGCCGTGGCAACCCATGCAGGTGTTCGCCTTGATCCGGCCGGCTTCGGGGACTCCGGCGGCCAGCGTCGCCGGCGCAGCCAGCAGCGCCAGCACAACTGCCGCGCAACGCACCGTCTTGATCATGGCCGCTCCCGAAGTGCAGGCGCATTATGCTCCGGGAAAAGGTCATTTCAGTCAATGAACAAGGCTATAGTGCCCGCGGTGCTTCCTGGAGACTTGCGGCGTGGCGATTCCGGTGACCCTGTGGCTCGCGGCGTTCTGCGGCGTGCTGATGGTCGGCCTCGCCTCGCGGGTCTCGGTGCTGCGCTTCCGCAACAAGATCGCGTTCGGTGACGGGGGCAACCCGGCGCTGATGCGCGCCATCCGGGCGCACGGCAACACCGCCGAGCATGCGCCGCTGTTCCTGCTGCTGGTGGCCGCCTTCGAGCTGGCGCGCGGCACGACGCCGTTCCTGGTCGCAGCCGCCGCGGTGTTCGCGTTTGCGCGCCTGATCTTCGCGGCCGGCCTGCTCGGCCGCGGGCTCCACGCGCTGCGCATGGCCGGGGCGGGGCTGACCTACGCCGTCCAGCTGGCGTTGGCGCTGGCCCTGGCGCTCGTCGCGATTCGGGCCGGCTGAGTGGCGCAGGACGACCGCTCCCTCGAGGTCGCCGCCGTCGACCTCGGTTCCAACAGTTTCCACCTCGTCGTCGCCCGTGAACAGGGCGCCGCGCTGCAGGTACTCGACCGCCTGCGCGAGCCGGTCCGCATCGCGGCCGGGCTCGATGCCGAGAAGAAGCTCACGACCGCCGCGCAGGAGCGCGCGCTGGGCTGCCTCGAGCGCTTCGGCCAGCGCCTCGCCGGCATCCCGCGCGGCCGCGTGCGCGTCGTCGGCACCAACACGCTGCGCAAACTGCGCAAGAGCCCGGAGTTCATCAAGGCTGCCGAGAAGGCGCTCGGCCAGCGCATCGAGGTCATCGCCGGTGTCGAGGAGGCGCGCCTGGTCTACGCCGGCGTCACGCACGGCCTGGCCGGCCCGCCGCGACGGCTGGTCGTCGACATCGGCGGCGGCAGCACCGAGCTCGTCATCGGCCGGGGCGCGGACGCGCGCATGCTGGAAAGCGTCGCGCTCGGCTGCGTCACGCATACGCAGCGCTATTTCGAGGACGGCGAGATCACCGAGAAGCGCTTCCGCAAGGCGCGCCTGGCCGCGCGCGTCGAGCTCGAGTTCCTCGAGGATCGCTACCGCAAGGCCGGCTGGGACATCGCCGTCGGCAGCTCGGGCACCGTGCGCGGCGCGTGGCGCATGATGCGCGCGCGCGGCTGGATCGAGGAGGAGATCACCCGCGACGGGCTCGACAAGGCGGTCGCGCAGCTGATCGAGACCGGCCACATCGACAAGATCGACTACGCCGACCTGCGCGAGGATCGCCGTGCGGTGTTCCCGGGCGGCGTGGCGGTGCTGGCCGGGGTGTTCGACAGCCTGAAGATCGAGCGCATGCTGACCTCGGAGGCCGCGCTGCGCGAAGGCGTGCTCTACGACCTGGTCGGGCGCCTGTCCGACCGCGACATCCGCGGCGACACGATCGCGGCGCTGGCGCAGCGCTACGGCGTCGACGGCCCGCACGCCGACGACGTCGAGGGCACTGCGCTCAAGCTGCTCGACGGAGTGCTCGAGGAGGATTGGAAGCTCGACCGCAAGTTCTCGCGCCGGCTGCTGGGCTGGGCGGCGCGGCTGCACGAATGCGGCCTGGCGGTCGCGCACGCCGGTTACCACAAGCACAGCGAGTACCTGCTGCGCCACGCCGACCTGCCGGGCTTCTCGCAGACCGAGCAGCGCCTGCTGGCGGCGCTGGTGCGCCTGCATCGCGGCAAATTCTCGGAGGTTCCGCTCGCCGACCTGCCGGAAGACTGGGCCGAGCCGATCCAGCGGCTGGCCGTGCTGCTGCGCCTCGCCGTGCTGATGCATCGCTCGCGCGTCGAGCGCGCGCGTCCGCGCATCCAGCTCGCCGCCGGCAAGCGCAGCCTGGACCTCACGTTTCCCAAGGATTGGCTGGAGGAGCACCCGCTGACCGCGGCCGACCTCGAGCTCGAGGCGGACTACCTGAAGGGCCTCGACTTCAAGCTGAAGTTCGAATAGCCAGCCGCAATTCCTTCAGCAGCTCCTCGCCCTTCCAGTCCCGCTTGCCGCCTTTCTCGGCCTCGAGGATCAGGGCCACCAGCCGGCCGTTGACCGGCGCCGAGCGATTCACTGCGGCCGCAAGCGTCACCACTTCGCCGTTCAGGTAGTCGATCTCGGTCGCGCGCCCGGCCTGCAGGTCTTCCCACATCGACGAGCGCGCCAGCGGATCGATCGCCAGCATCCTGGCCGCCAGGATACGGAACACCGCGTCGGGGACGTCGAGCAGCGAGGGCAGCAGCTTCGGCGGCAGCTTCAGGCGCGCGGGCACGATACCGGCGGCGTCGAGCAGGTCGAGCAGCTCGCGCTGGGCCAGCGCGATGCAGCGGCGGAACGCGCGCTGCGCGAGCTCCTCCTTCAGCGGGATGCCGCAGAGCGCGTTGATCGCGTTGTTGAGGTTCAGCTGGAGCTTGGCCCACATTACCGCGGTCATGTCGGCGTGGCGCTTCAGCAGGAGGCCCGCCGCCGCGAACGCGGGCAGGAACGGCGCGAGCGCGGCGTGGTCCTGCACGTCGAGGCCGCCCTCGGAGCCGTGGTGGAACGCGCCATTGCCGCGGTTGACGACGTTGAACTCGACCATGCCGGTGAGCACGGCGCGGCCGGGCAGCCGCGCGCGCAGCACCTCGGCGTTGTGCAGGCCGTTCTGGAAGCTGACGACGACCGCGCCGGGCTTGAGCCGCGGCGCCAGCTCGCGGCCCGCCGCTTCCGTGCCGGCCGACTTCACGGTGACCAGCACCAGGTCCGCGCCGCTCGCGGCGGCCGGCGTCGTCTCGAAGCGCACCGCAGCCGGCGCGACCCGCAGGTCGGCGCCCTGCCAGTCGGTCAGGTGCAGGCCGTGCGCCTTCGCCTCGGCGGCGAGACGCGGCCGGCCGACGAACGTCACAGCGGTGCCGGTGGCCGCGAGCCGTCCACCGACGTAGCAGCCGATGCTGCCGGCGCCGTAGACGCAGATCACGACGCTTCTTCGAGCAGCTTCTGCTGGATGCCCTTGGCGCCGGAGGCGATCTCGGGGCGCTGGTAAGTGCCGTCGGCCCGCAGCAGCCAGGTCTGCGCGGTGTCCTCGAGGTAGCTGTTGAGCTCGGCGACGATGCGCTCCTTGTGCTTCTTGTCGAGGATCGGGAACGCCACCTCGACCCGACGGAAGAAATTGCGCTCCATCCAGTCGGCGCTCGACAGCCACACCTCGGGCTCGCCGCCGTTGCCGAAGTAGATCACGCGTGGATGCTCGAGGAAGCGGCCGACGATCGAGCGCACGCGGATGTTGTCCGAGATGCCCGGCATGCCGGGCTTGAGCGAGCAGGCGCCGCGCACGACCAGGTCGATCGAAACGCCGGCCTGCGAGGCCTTGTACAGCGCCTTGATGATCTCGGGCTCCACCAGCGAGTTGAGCTTGGCGATGATGCGCGCCGGCTTGCCCTCCACGTTTTTCTGGGCCAGCTCGGTCTCGCGCTCGATCTTCTTGTGCAGTTCCTTGGCCAGCGTGAACGGCGATTGCAGCAGGTGCTTCATTTTGCCGACCTTGCCCAGGCTGGTCAGCTGCAGGAACACTCCGTGGACGTCCTTGCAGATGCCAGGATCGGCGGTGAACAGCCCGTAGTCGGTGTACAGCCGCGAAGTGCGCGGGTGGTAATTGCCGGTGGACAGGTGCGCGTAGTGCTTCAGCCCCCCCGGGCTCGCTGGCGAGCCCGATCCGGATGCATCCTCGCGGCGCACCACCAGCACCATCTTCGCGTGCGTCTTGTGGCCGACCACGCCGTACACCACGTGCGCGCCGACATCCTGCAACTGTTCGGCGAGGTCGATGTTGTTCTCCTCGTCGAAGCGCGCGCGCAACTCGACCACGACCGTCACTTCCTTGCCGTTCTTGGCCGCCTCCATCAACGCGTCCACCACGCCGGACTTGGCGCCGGTCCGGTACAACGTCTGCTTGATGGCCAGTACGTTCGGGTCGCGCGCGGCGGCGCGCAGGAACTCGATCACCGGCGCGAACGAGTCGAACGGGTGGTGCAGCAGCACGTCGCGCTCGCGGATGGCGGCGAACACGTCGACCGACGGCTGGCCGATCTTCGGCAGCCGCGGCGTGAACGCCGCGTATTTCAGTTCGGGGCGATCGACCAGGTCCGGGATCGCGAGCAGGCGATTGAGGTTCACCGGGCCGTTGACCTGGTAGACGTCGGCGGGCTTCAGCTTGGTCACGTCCATCAGGTACTGCCACATGGCCTCGGGGCAGTTGTGCGCGACCTCGAGCCGCACCGCCTCGCCCCACTGGCGCTGGCTCAGTTCGCCTTCGAGCGCGACCAACAGGTCCTCGGCCTCTTCTTCCTCGACCAGCAGGTCGGAGTTGCGGGTCACGCGGAACTGGTAGCAGCCGGTGGCCTGCATGCCCGGGAACAGGTCGCCGACGTAGGCGTGCATCACGCTCGACAGGAACACGAAGTCGTGCGGCCCGGAGCCGCCGACGCCGGCGGGAATCTGGATCAGGCGCGGCAGCGCGCGCGGCGCCTGCACCACGGCGAAGCCGGTGTTGCGGCCGAAGGCGTCCTTGCCCGACAGCGAGACGATGAAGTTCAGCGACTTGTTCAGGATGCGCGGGAACGGGTGCGCCGGATCGAGGCCCATCGGCGACAGCACCGGCATCAGTTCGTTCTCGAAATACTCGCGCAGCCAGGCGTCCTGCTCCTTGTTCCAGCGCGAGCGGCGCACGAAGCGCACCTTCTGCTCGCACAGCGCCGGGACCAGCACGTCGTTGAACACGCGGTACTGCTCGGCGACCAGCGCGTGCGCGCGCGCGGTGATCTGCGTCATCAGGTCGGCCGGCAGCGTGCCGTCGGGGCCGGCCTGGGTCGAGCCGACGGTCAGCATCTGCTTGAGGCCGGCGACGCGGATTTCGAAGAACTCGTCGAGGTTGCTGCTCGAGATGCACAGGAACTTGAGCCGCTCGAGCACCGGGATGGTCTCGTCCTGCGCCAGCTCGAGCACGCGCTTGTTGAACTCGAGCAGCGACAGGTCGCGGTTCAGGAACAGTTCCGCGGGCTGCGAGTCGGCGAGCGCGCGCTTGGGAGCGTCGACGGTGGAGAGCAGGTTCATGGGGGCATCCGGAGCGGACGCGCATTCTCTGCCGCGGCCGCGCGGCTTGCCACCTCGCGCCGGCTTGACGGCCCTAAAACCAGTTAAATCAGCGGCTTGGATCAGGCCAGCGCGCGATCCGGGTAATCGGTGAAGACTCCATCCACGCCAAGGGCGCGGAAACGGGCGAGGTCGTCGCGCTCGTTGACCGTGAACACGTAGACCTTCATACCGCGCTCGTGCGCGTTGGCGATGAGCTCGGGATCGGCGAAATCGCGGTCGAGGCTGACCACCTGCGCGCCGAGCTGCGTGGCGGCGGCGGCCAGGTTCAGCGGCACGCCGCACAGCAGCACGCCCAGCGGGATCTCCGGCATGCGCCGCTTGAACTCGCGCAGCTCGGGCAGGTGGAACGAGGACACCAGGAACTGCTCGGGCGCCCAGCCCTGCGCCAGGTAGCCGCGCAGCACCGTGGCGACCTCGGCTGCGGTGCCGCCGGCAGACTTCAGCTCGACGTTCACGCTGGCGCGCCGCGCGATGCGGTCCAGCACCTCGTGCAGGAACGGGATGCGCTGGCCGCCGCCGGCGTCGAGCTTGCGCAGCGCCTCGGGCTTGTGGTCGACCATCCAGCCGCTGCCGTTGGTGCAGCGCTCGAGCCGCGTGTCGTGGAACACCCAGAGCTGGTCGGCGTGCAGTTGCACGTCGAGCTCGACCCAGGACGCGCCGAGCTCGAGCGCCTTGTCGAAGGCCGCCAGCGTGTTCTCGGGAGCGTGGCCGCGCGCACCGCGGTGGGCAATCACGGTGAAGCCCTTGCGGCCCGCCATGGCCTCAGATCTCGCCGACTTTGAGGATCTTCAACTCGTTGGTGCCGCCGGGGCCGGTGAAGTCGCCCTTGGTCAACAGCACGCGGTCGCCGGGCTTGAGCAGCTCGCGGTTGACCAGCGCCGTCACCGCTTCCTTGATCGGCGCCATGATCGAAACCGGCGTGAAGTCGATCGGGTAGACACCGCGCACCAGCCCCATGCGCCGGCGCGTGCGCTCGTGGCGAGTCAGCGCGTAGATCGGAATGCGCGTGTCGGTGCGCGACATCAGCAGTGGCGTCGAGCCCGACTCGGTCAGCGCGATGATGGCGTTGGCCCGCATGTTGCGCGCGGTCCAGGTTGTGGCCATGGCGATGGCCTCGTCGGTGCGCTCGAAGTGGCCCTCGAGCCGCAGTCGGTCCGAATGCGGCGCCGCCTTCTCGGCGCCGCTGCAGACGCGCGCCATGGCCTCCACAGTCTGCACCGGGTACTTGCCGGTCGCAGTCTCGGCCGACAGCATCACCGCGTCGGTGCCGTCCATCACGGCATTCGCCACGTCCAGCACCTCGGCACGCGTCGGGATCGGGCTGTTGATCATCGACTCCATCATCTGCGTGGCCGTGATCACCATGCGGTTCTGCTCGCGCGCCTGGTTGATGATCTTCTTCTGCCAGCCTGGCAGCTCGGCGTCGCCGATCTCCACGCCGAGGTCGCCGCGCGCAACCATGACGCCGTCCGAGGCGCCGATGATCTCGGCCAGCTCGGTCAAGGCCTCGGCGCGCTCGATCTTGGCGATCAGCGCGGCGTTGCCCTGCGCTTCCTTGACCAGCGCGCGCGCCTCCAGCATGTCGGCCGCCGAGCGCGGGAACGACACGGCGATGAAGTCCACGTCGAGCGCGACCGCCTCGCGGATGTCGATCTTGTCCTTGAACGACAGTGCCACCGCCGACAGCCCGCCGCCAAGGCGGTTGATGCCCTTGCGGTTGGACAGCGTGCCGCCGACCAGCACGGTGCCCGTGATGCGCGTGCCCTCGACGCTGTCGACTTTCATCGAGATGGCGCCGTCGTTCAGCAGCAGCGTGTCGCCGGTGGCGACGTCGCGCGGCAGGTCGGTATAGGCGCAGCCGACCACCTCGGCCGTGCCGCCGTCCTTGGGCCAGGCCGTGTCGAGCGCGAAGGTCTGCCCCTCGGCCAGCTCAACCGGACCGCCCTTGAAGCTCTCGATGCGGATCTTGGGACCCTGCAGGTCGGCCAGGATGCCGATGTCGCGGCCCAGTTCGGCCGCGGTCTTGCGCACCGCCTCCACGCGCCGGGCCTGGTCGTCGGCAGTGCCGTGCGAATAATTGAGCCGCACCACGTCGACCACTGCGAGGATCTTTTTCAGGACACGGTCCTTGTCCGTGGCGGGCCCCAGCGTGGCGACAATTTTTGTCCTGCGGTTCATGACGTCCCGGCGGCGTTCAGGCGGCGTTCAGCGGCCCGCGCGAAGCTTACCAATGAAACCTTCCGTCTGGCAGAATAGTCCTGTTCCGACAGAGGTTTAGCCATGCGTACCGCAATCATGCTTTCGATGATCTTCGCGCTCCTGGGCCTTACGGCCCCGGGCGCATTCGCGCAGTCGGAAGACGAGAAAATTCTCGACCAAGGGGTGGCCGAGCCGGCGCCCAAGCAGTCCAGGGCCGACGACGAGCTCGACGATGAGGAACTCGACGAGCAGGTGTTCTACAGCGGCGTGGGCGTCGAGCGGGTCTCCACCGACTTCGACAACCTCGGCGAGGCCACCAACCTCGAAGGCGTGATGGGTTTCCGCATTCCGACATTCCCCTGGATCGGCCTCGAAATCGACATCGGCCAGACCCTCATTCCCGGCACGTACCGGGATCCGCGTCCAGCCCAGGCGGCGCAGCCCTGCGTCGGGCCGAATATTCCCCCGGGTTGCCCGATTCCCGCCCAGCCCGCCGAGAAAGGCGCGTCCGACGGCAGCCGCGATGAGTTCGCCATGCAGGCCCTGGGCCTGTCGCTCGCGCTCAAGAGCCGCGGGCGCTTCTACGTGACCGGCAAGTACGGCTACCGCTACATCACGACCAGCAACGACACGATCAACGAGAACCGCAGCGGCAACGGCTTCGGCCTCGGCGTCGGCTACCGCTGGGGCAAGGGCCTGTCCGGCGTCGAGCTCGGCTACAAGCAGCTGGCCGAAGACGTCGAGTCGATAGGACTTACCTTCTTCGTTCGCACCACCCGGCGCTGAGCCGTATCCTCTGAGGGATGGGCGGCACCCTTCGAGCCGCCGGGGCGGGGGCGAGGTGAAGATCGGGACACCGCTGTCCGCGGGCGCAACGCGCCTGCTGCTGCTGGGCTCGGGCGAGCTCGGCAAGGAAGTTGTGATCGAGGCGCAGCGCCTCGGCCTCGAAGTGATCGCCGTGGATCGCTACGCCGACGCGCCGGCGATGCAAGTCGCGCACCGCGCGCACGTCATCCAGATGCTCGACGGCGACGCGATCCGCAAGATCGTCGAGAAAGAGAAGCCGCAGTACATCGTCCCCGAGATCGAGGCGATCCACACGCCGACGCTGCTCGAGCTCGAGAAAGAAGGCTGGACCGTGATTCCGAGCGCGCGCGCCGCGCAGCTGACGATGGATCGCGAGGGCATCCGGCGCCTGGCAGCCGAGGAACTGAAGCTGCCGACCTCGCCTTACCGCTTTGCCGCGACCGAAATCGAATACCGCACGGCCGTGCGCGACCTCGGCATGCCGTGCGTGGTCAAGCCGGTGATGTCGTCCTCGGGCAAGGGCCAGAGCGTGGTGCGCAAGATCAACGACATCCACAAGGCCTGGGAGCACGCCCAGGCCGGCGGGCGCGCCGGCGCCGGCAAGGTCATCGTCGAAGGCTTCGTGCCGTTCGACTACGAGATCACGCTGCTGACCGTGCGGCACGAGGGCGGCGCCGCCGGCGGAACCGGGCAGACGTCGTTCTGCGAGCCGATCGGGCACCTGCAGATCGACGGCGACTACCGCGAATCCTGGCAGCCGCACCCGATGAAGCCAGCGGTTCTGAAGAAGGCGCAGGTGTACGCGCGCCAGATCACCAAGGCGCTCGGTGGCCGCGGCATCTTCGGCGTCGAGCTGTTCGTCAAGGGCGAGGACGTGATCTTCAGCGAGGTGTCGCCGCGCCCGCACGACACCGGCTTGGTCACGCTGATCTCGCAGGACCTGTCCGAGATGGCGCTGCACGTGCGCGCCATCCTGGGACTGCCCATCCCGGCCATCCGCCAGTACGGCCCGGCCGCCTCGGTCGCGCTGGTGATCGAGGGCGACCGCAAGGCGCCGGTGTTCGCGATCGATGGCGCGCTGGCCGAGCCCGACACGCAGCTGCGCCTGTTCGGCAAGCCCGAGGTCGTGGGCAAGCGCCGCATGGGCGTGGCGCTGGCGCTGGACAAGAGCATCGAAGCGGCCCGCGCCAAGGCCAAGCGCGTCGCGGAGGCCGTTAAGCTGGCGTAGGAGTGCCTCTCAGGCGCGACGCCTCAAATCCTGTTGCAGGAGCGCCTCCTAGGCGCGACTCTTCTGAAACGCCCCGTCGCGCAGAAACGCCTTCACCTGCCGGATCACCTCCGGCGAATTCATCATGAAGGTATGCCCGCTGTCGACCACCAGCTGCTCCTTCATCTCCGGCAGGCGCGTGCTGACGACGGACACCTTGCCGTCGTGGTCGCCGTCGTACAGCTCGCTGAACCACGGGTCGCTGCTGCGCCGCCCGGCGACGATGCCGACCTCGAGCTTCAGCGGCGGCAGCGTGTTCGGCAGGCTGTCGGCCGCCGTGCCGAGCTGCTGGCCCGCCGGCCCGTTCACCCACTTGAACCACCAGCGGTCGCGATAGGCGTCCACGATTTCGCTGCCGCGATTCGGCGGCGCCAGCATCACGACGCGCCCGGCCTCTGGCACCTGGTGGTCGCTGAAGTACGCGCGCACCAGGATGCCGCCCATCGAATGCGTGACGAAGTGGATCTTCGTCGCACGCTGCGCGCGGCACGCCTCGACCGCCTCGCCGACGACCGGGGCGAGCTTCTCGACCGTGTCGCGAGTGGACGGATAGCCCTTGTTCCAGACCGTGTAGCCGCTGTTCTCGAGCGAGAACTCCAGCAGCGCCATCGACAAGTGCGAGCGACCCAGCCCGTGCAGCAACACGACGCAGTCCGCCGCCATCGCCGGATTCGAAGCCATCAGCATCATTCCCAGCGAGGCGACGATTCTCTTCACGCGAACGTTGACCGCAGTTCGCCGACCTTCTGTTCCAGCGCAGTCGCGCTGGCCTGTGCCGGCGGCACCGGGTCGCCGACGACCAGCTCGATGCGCGCGCGAAAGCGCCGCGGCAGCCGCGCGCGCTGCATCTTGAGCCGCATCCAGCGCCGCGACCACATGCTGCGCCACAGGTTGCGCAGTGCCACCGGCACGACCGGCACGGGCGAGCGGGCGAGGATCCTCTCGATGCCCGGGCGGAACGGCTGGATGCCGCCATCGGGCGTGAGGCCGCCCTCGGGGAAGATGCCGACGACCTCGCCGGCCTTGAGTGCCGCCTCGATCTCGTCGAAAGCCTTGTTCATCAGCGCCTCGTCTTCCTTGGTGCCCGCGATCGGAATCGCGCGCGCGGTCTTGAAGATCCACGACAGCACCGGAATCCTGAAGATCTTGTAGTACATGACGAAGCGCACCGGGCGGCGCACCGTGCCGCCGACGATCAGCGCGTCGATGAAGCTCACGTGGTTGCAGGCGACCACGCACGGACCCTCGTCGGGAATCTTGTCGAGGCCCTCGACACGGATCCGGTAGAGCAGGTTGACCAGGATCCAGACGACGAAGCGCATCAGGAATTCGGGCAGCAGGCCGAAGATGAACACCGCCACCGCTGCGTTCATCAGCGCCACAGTCAGCAGCAACTGTGGAATGGTCAGGCCGGCGTTGAACAGCACGATCGACAGCACCGCCGAGGCCACCATGAACAGTGCGTTCAGGATGTTGTTGCCGGCGATGATGCGTGAGCGGTGCGAGGGCGCCGAGCGCGACTGGATCAGCGCGTACAGCGGCACGATGTAGAAACCGCCGAACAGCCCGATCATCAGCAGGTCGAAGGCGACGCGGCCGTTGCCGGACGCGTCGAGAAACTCGCGCCAGGACAGGCCCGCCACGGCCGCGGGATCGGGCCTGGCGAAGTACAGGTCGAGCCCGAACAGGGTCAGGCCGATCGCGCCGAACGGCACCAGGCCCATCTCGACCTTGCGGCCGCTCATGCGCTCGCACAGTAACGAGCCGGCGCCGACCCCGAGCGAGAAGATCGTCAGCATCAGCGTGACGACGCTCTCGTCGCCGCCGAGGTAGCTCTTGGTGTACGTCGGCAGCTGCGCCAGGAAGGTCGCGCCGAAAAACCAGAACCAGGAAATGCCCAGCACCGAAAGAAACACGGTGCGGTTGGTTTTCATGAACTGGAAATTGCGCCAGGTCTCGGTGACCGGGTTCCAGTTGACGCGCAGCTCCGGCGCCGCCGCCGGCGCCGCCGGAACGAAGCGGCTCGCGGCGTACCCGAGCACGGCGATGAGGATCACCGTGCCGGACACCCAGGCTTTGCCGCCGTCCATGGCGATCAAGGCGCCGCCGAGCATGGTGCCGAGCAGGATCGCGATGAACGTCCCCATCTCGACCAGGCCGTTGCCGCCGACCAGCTCGTGGTCGCGCAGGTGCTGCGGCAGGATCGCGTACTTCACCGGCCCGAACAGCGCCGCCTGCGTGCCGAGCAGGAAGAGCACGGCCATCAGGAAGCTTGGCTCGCCGAGCCAGAAGCCGACCGCGGCCAGCACCATCACGCCGATCTCGAGCAGCTTGATGTACTGCATCAGCCGCGACTTTTCGTATTTCTCCGCGATCTGCCCCGCGGTCGCCGAGAACAGAAAGAACGGCAGGATGAACAGGCCGGCCGACAGGCTCACGTAGAAGTTGACCTGGTCCGGGCTCAGCGTCGCCGCCTGGAAGGCGAGCATGATGACCAGCGCGTTCTTGTAGACATTGTCGTTGAACGCGCCGAGGGCCTGGGTCCAGAAGAATGGACCGAAGCGGCGCTCCGTCAGCAGGCCGAATTGGCTGTTTGCGCTCATGCGCTCCCCGTCTCCTTATGGGCCTGGCGCCGCGCGCGCCGCGCGACGGCCTGGCGCTACTGTTCTGTTATGGCGCCCCGAACACCCGCTTGAGCAGCTCGGTGGTGCGCGCCGCGGGATCCTGGCGGATCTTCAGCTCCTCGTCGGCCAGCGTGGTGAACAGCCCGGCGAGGGCCCGGTCCGTCACGTAGGTGTCGAGGTCCTGCAGCTGAAAGCCCGACGCGTACTTGGCGACGCGGCCGGCAAGATCCTTGTACTTGCGCGTCGCGCCGACGCTGGCCGTGGCCTTGGTGACGATCGGCTTGAAGCGCGCCGTCAGCGCGGGCAGGGTCTTGCCGCGGAAGTATTCGGTGGCCGCGTTGGAGGGGCCGTTCAGGATCTGCCGCGCATCGGCCAGCGTCATGCCGCGGATGGCGGTGCCGAAGATCGCGGCCGCCTCGGGCACGGCCGCCTCGGCAGCGCGGTTCAGGGAGAGGTGGAACTCGTCCACCGTGCGGCCCTGGCCGAAGGTGCGCAGCGTCTTCTCGACCTTCCTGATCTGCTCGGGCAGCGGGATGTTGATCGCCGCGTTGCGCCAGAAGCCGTCCACCACGCCGATCCGGCCGACGGCGCGCTCGGTGCCGACCGCCAGCGCTTCCTTGAGTCCCTGGGCGATCTCGTACTCTCCCACCGGGGCGCCACCTGTGCCGGCGGCCGGGCCGAGCACCTCGGCCAGCTCGGGCGGCATGCCGGCGCAGCCGCCCAGCAAGAGGCCCGTCAATGCCGCCAAGGCTCGTTTCATGGGTCGGCGTGCACTATACTCGCGCGCCCCAAAAACGGCGCCCAAAGCAGCTGGGCCCGTTCTCCATCTCGCTGATTTCAAATGATCCAGAACCTCCGCAACATCGCCATCATTGCCCACGTCGACCACGGGAAGACCACGCTGGTCGACAAGCTGCTGCGCCAGAGCCAGACGCTCGACGCCCGCGAACATCTGGGCGAGCGGATCATGGATTCCAACGACCTCGAGCGCGAGCGTGGCATCACGATCCTGTCCAAGAACACCGCGATCCGCTGGCTCGACAAGCGCACCAACACCGACTACCGCATCAACATCGTCGACACGCCCGGCCACGCCGATTTCGGCGGCGAAGTCGAGCGCGTGCTGTCGATGGTGGACTCGGTCTGCCTGCTGGTGGACGCCGCCGACGGCCCGATGCCGCAGACGCGCTTTGTAACGCAAAAAGCGTTCAATATGGGCCTCAACCCGATCGTGGTCGTGAACAAGATCGATCGCCCGGGGGCGCGCGCGCACTGGGTTGTTGACCAGATCTTCGACCTGTTCGACCGCCTCGGCGCCAACGACCAGCAGCTCGACTTCCCGATCGTCTACGCCTCCGCGCTGTACGGCTATTCCGGTAGCAATCCCGATATCCGCGAAGGCAACATGGACCACCTGTTCCAGACCGTCGTCGACAAGGTCAAGGCGCCCAACGTAGACCTGGTCGGCGCGTTCCAGATGCAGATCACCTCGCTCGCGTATTCATCGTACGTGGGCGTGATTGGCACCGGCCGCATCAAGCGCGGCAAGGTCAGGACCAACATGCAGGTCGCCGTCATCGATCGCGAGGGCCGCCAGCGCCAGAGCCGCGTGCTGCAGGTTCTGGGCTTCATGGGCCTGGACAAGATCGAGGTGCCCGAGGCGCAGGCCGGCGACATCGTCGCGCTGACCGGCATCGAGGATCTAGGCATCTCCGAGACGGTGTGCGACCTGAAGATCGCCGAGGGCTTGCCGACGCTGCAGGTCGACGAGCCGACCATGACCATGACCTTCGAGGTCAACAAGTCGCCGTTCGCGGGCAAGGACGGCAAGTTCGTCACCAGCCGCCAGATCCACGAGCGTCTCGAGCGCGAGCTGAAGACCAACGTCGCGTTGCGCGTGCAGCCGGGCGAGGGCGGCGGCGACACCTTCCGCGTGTCCGGCCGCGGCCTGCTGCACCTCGGGATTCTCCTCGAGAACATGCGCCGCGAGGGCTACGAAGTCGCCGTGTCGCGCCCCGAAGTGATCGAGAAGACCGTGGACGGCGTGCTGTGCGAGCCGTACGAACAACTCGTGGCCGACGTCGAATCGAAGGACCAGGGCGGCATCATCGAGGCGCTCGCCACGCGCGGCGGCCAGATGAAGAACATGGTGCCGGACGGCAAGGGGCGCGTGCGGCTCGAATACTCGATTCCCACGCGCGGCCTGATCGGCTTCCAGACCGAGTTCATGAGCATGACCTCGGGCACCGGCCTGCTGTTCCACAACTTCGACCACTACGGTGAGAAGGTGGAGTCGGACGTCGGCCTGCGCCACAACGGCGTGA
>JBOICR010000033.1:0-27770 GCA_050740195.1 Nevskiaceae bacterium
GGCGACGTTGCCCGCGACGTCGCCGACCCAGAAGTTCAGCTGGGCCGCGGCGATGCGCAACATGCGGAGGTCGCCCGGGGGATCCCCGTCCCTACAGGATCCGGCCGACGGCGAGGATCGCGATCACGGCGTAGAACGCGGCGAACACGAACGGCGTCCGGTAGTCGAGCGCGCTGAACGGCACGGACGAGGATTCCTTCAGCTGGCGGATGGTGTTGGACCAGACCCAGCACAGCACGCCGCCGAACACGGCCAGCAGCAGCACCACGAACTGGGCCTTGCTGTTGGCGCCCTGCGCGAGGTGCAGCTGCGCCACCCAGCCGAGCAGCAGCGTGACGACGACGAGGTAAACGTGATGCGCGGTGCTCATGGCGTTCTCCGGCTCAGCCGAGGGCTTTCTTGATGGCCGCGCCGAGATCGGCGGGCGATTTCACGGTCGTCACACCCGCGGCCTCCAGCGCCGCGAACTTGTCCTGCGCGGTGCCCTTGCCGCCGCTGATGACGGCGCCGGCGTGCCCCATGCGCTTGCCCGGCGGCGCGGTGACGCCGGCGATGTACGCCACCACCGGCTTCCTGACGTTGTTCTTGATGTACGCCGCGGCCTCCTCTTCCTTCGAGCCGCCGATCTCGCCGACCATGATGATGCCCTCGGTGGCCGGGTCCTTCTCGAAGCGGGAAATCACGTCGATGAAGCCCATGCCGTGCACCGGGTCGCCGCCGATGCCGACGCACGTCGACTGGCCGAGGCCGGCCTGCGTGGTCTGGTGACCCGCTTCGTAGGTCAGCGTGCCCGAGCGCGAGACGATGCCGACCTTGCCGGGCTTGTGGATGTGGCCCGGCATGATGCCGATCTTGCACTCGCCCGGCGTGATGGTGCCCGGGCAGTTCGGGCCGATCAGCAGCGAATCCGGATAGTCCTTCAGCGCCGCCTTGACCTTGACCATGTCCATCACCGGGATGCCTTCGGTGATGCAGACGATGATCTTGATGCCGGCATCGGCGGCCTCGAGGATCGCGTCTGCGGCGAACGGCGCCGGCACGTAGATCATGGTCGCGTCCGCGCCGCCGTCCTTCACCGCGTCGTGGCAGGTGTTGAACACCGGCAGGTTCAGGTGCTTCTCGCCACCGCGGCCCGGCGTGACGCCGCCGACCATCCTGGTGCCGTAGGCGATCGCCTGCTCCGAGTGGAACGTGCCCTGCTTGCCGGTGAAACCCTGGCAGATGACGCGGGTAGCCTTGTTGATCAGGATAGCCACGGCTAATCCCCCCTTGCCGCGGCCACGACGGCTTTCGCCGCCTCGGTCAGGTCCGCCGCCGGAATGGTCTTGAGGCCGGAGTTCTTCAGCAGGTCGCGGCCCTGCTCCATGTTGGTGCCCTGCAGCCGCGCGATCACCGGGATCTTCAGGCCCACTTCCTTGACCGCGGCGATGATGCCCTCGGCGATCAGGTCGCAGCGCACGATGCCGCCGAAAATGTTGACCAGGATCGCCTTGACGTCCTTGCTCGAGGTGATGAGCTTGAACGCCTCGGTCACGCGTTCCTTGGTGGCGCCGCCGCCGACATCGAGGAAGTTCGCCGGGCGGCCGCCGTGCAGCTTGACGATGTCCATCGTCGCCATCGCCAGGCCCGCGCCGTTGACCATGCAGCCGATGTCGCCGTCGAGCGTGACGTAGTTGAGATCGTGCTCCTTGGCCTTGCGCTCGCGCTCGTCCTCCTGCAGCGGATCGCGCAACTCGGCCACCGCTTTCTGGCGGAACAGCGCGTTCTCGTCGAAGGTCAGCTTCGCGTCGAGGCAGAAGACGTTGCCTTCCTTCGTCACGATCAGCGGGTTGATCTCGATCAGGGCCGCGTCGAGGTCCATGACGATGCGATACAGGCCGAACAGGATCCTGGTGAACTGGTCGACCTGGTCCTTCCTGAGGCCCATGAAGAAGCCGAGCTGGCGCGCCTGGTAGGGCTGCAGGCCGGCGGCGGGGTTGACCGTGATGTGCTTGATCTTCTCGGGCGTGTGCGCCGCGACTTCCTCGATATCCATGCCGCCGGCGGCGCTGGCCATGAACACGAAGCGCTCGCGCGAGCGGTCCACCAGGCCGGAGACGTACAGCTCGCGGTCGATGTTCGACGGCTTCTCGACCCAGACCGAGTTGACCGGCTGGCCGTCGGGGGCGTTCTGCTTGGTGACCAGCCGCGTACCGAGCATCTTCTTGGCGGCTTCCTCGGCGGCGTCGGCGTCGTTGACCAGCTTGACGCCGCCGGCCTTGCCGCGGCCACCGGCGTGCACCTGTGCCTTGACCACGACGCGGCCGCCGAGCGTCTTGGCGGCGGCGCGCGCGGCCTCGGGGCTCTTGGCCAGGATCCCTTCAGGCACCGGAATGCCGTACCGCGCGAAGATTTCCTTGCCTTGGTATTCGTGCAGGTTCATTCGTTGTCCCCCCGGAGGGCCGGGATTGTAAACTGGATTCGCCATGTCCCGCCTGCTGCTGCTGCTGCTGCTCGTCGCGCTCGCCGTGATCGTCTGGCGCATGGTGCGCGGCGCGCTGACGCCCTCCGCCGGCGAAGCGCCGAAGTTCGAGCCTACCGCGCGCTGCGGGAAATGCGGCACGCACGTGCCGCGCGATCAGCTCGATGCCGGCGGCAACTGCGCGCGCTGCCGCGCCCCCCTGGGCTGAGCCTTGCCCCGCCCCGCCGTCGACACCAGCCGGCAGACGCCCGAAGACTGGCGCATCCTGCGGGCGCTGTCGCTCTACCGCCTGCTGCTGGTCACGGTGCAACTGCTGCTGTACGAAAGCGGATCGCTGTCGCTCATCTTCGACCCGTTCGCTCCGGCGCTGTTCTATTACGCCTGCGTCGCCTACGCGATCCTGGCGCTGCTGCTGCTGCTGCCGGTGGTCTATCGGCGCCCGGCGGTCGAGTTGCAGGCGCACACCCAGTTCTTCGTCGACACCGCCGGCATCACCACGCTGGCCTACGCCTGCGGCGGCGTGCCGAGCGGCCTGTCGATGCTGATGCTGACCTCGGCGGTCGGCTGCAGCATGGTGGTCTCGCCGCGCATGGCGCTGGTGCAGGCCGCCGGCGTCACGCTGGCAACGTTCGCCGAGGAGATCTACCGGCTGTTCCCGGTGCAGGACACCAGCACGCTCACCCAGACCGGCATCCTCGGGCTGATGTACTTCGCGACCGGCGTCGCGGCGAACGCCGTGGCGATGCGCGCGCGCAAGAGCGAGGCGCTGGCGGCGCGGGCCGGCAGCGACCTCGCCAGCCTGGCGCGTCTCAACGAGAGCGTGATCGAGCACATGCAGACCGGCGTGGCCGTGATCGAACCCGGCGGCCGCATCCGCCTGCTCAACGCCGCCGCCGCACAGGTGCTCGAGGCGCGCGCCGGACAGTCGCTGGCCGAGTGCGCGCCGGGCCTGCACGCCGCGCTCGAGGGATGGCGCCAGGCGCCATCCGCCGACGCCGAGCCGGTGGCGGCGCGGCGCGGCGCCGAGGAAGTCGTGCCGCGCTTCAGCTACCTCGGCTCCGGCGAGCCCGCACCGGTGCTGGTGCTGCTCGACAACGCGCACGCGCTGCGCGAGCAGGCGCTGCAGATGAACCTCGCCGCGCTCGGCCGGCTGTCGGCCGGCATCGCCCACGAAATCCGCAACCCGCTGTCCGCGATCAGCCATGCCGGCCAGCTGCTGGCCGAATCGCCGGAGCTCGGGCCCGAGAACCAGCGGCTGCTGACGATGATCCAGCGGCACTCCGAGCGGATCGACAAGATCATCAAGGACGTGCTGGCGCTGTCGCGCCGCGAAGGCGGCGCGGCGGCGCCGATCCCGCTGCGGACCTGGCTCGGCCAGGCGGTGGCGCAGTACCGCGAGGGCTATCCCGGCCAGGACCGCATGATCCGCTACGACCGCGTCGAGACCGAGTTCTCTCCGCGCTTCGACGCCAGCCACCTGCAGCAGGTGCTGTTCAACCTGTGGGACAACAGCTTCCAGCACGGCGGCGCGGACGGCCGGCGCGTCGAGATCGAACTCGCCACCGGCGCCGGGCGTGGCGAGAGCGGCACTTTCCTCGACGTCCGCGACAACGGCCCGGGCATTCCGGCCGACCTGCGCGACCGCGTGTTCGAGCCGTTCTTCTCGACCGCGCACACCGGTACCGGCCTGGGCCTGTATCTGGCCCGCGAGCTGTGCGCCTACAATCGGGCCCGCCTGACCTATCGCGACACGCCGGAAGGTGCCTGTTTCCGGCTCGCGTTCATCGAACCCGTGAAAGCAGCCGCATGAGCCAAGCCCACGTGCTGGTCGTCGACGACGAGGCCGACCTGCGCGAGCTGGTCGAGATCACGCTGTCGCGCATGGGCCTGCGCAGTTCGGCCGCGGCCACCCTGTCCGAGGCCCGCGCGCGCCTGGCCGAGCACCACTTCGACCTGTGCATCACCGACATGCGCCTGCCCGACGGCAACGGCATCAGCCTGGTGCAGCACATCCAGCTGCATCACGCGCAGCTGCCAGTGGCGGTGCTGACCGCGTACGGCAACGCCCAGGCCGCGGTTGAGAGCTTGAAGGCCGGCGCGTTCGATTTCGTGTCCAAGCCGATCGACCTGCAGATGCTGCGCAAGCTGGTCGACACCGCGCTGCGCCTGAAGCCGCAGCCGCCGGACGGTGCCCGGGCGGATCCGCTGCTCGGCGCCGCACCGGCGATCGGCGCGCTGCGCGGGATGATCGAGCGGCTGGCGCGCTCGCAGGCGCCGGTGCACGTCGCCGGCGAGTCCGGCACCGGCAAGGAACTGGTCGCGCGGCTGATCCACGCGCGCGGTCCGCGCGCGTCCGGGCCCTTCGTGCCGGTCAACTGCGGCGCGATCCCCGGCGAGTTGATGGAGAGCGAGTTCTTCGGGCACCTGAAGGGCAGCTTTACCGGCGCGGCGCGCGACAAGGCCGGGCTGTTCCAGGCCGCCGAGGGCGGCACGCTGTTCCTCGACGAAGTGGCCGACCTGCCATTGCACATGCAGGTCAAGCTGCTGCGGGCGCTGCAGGAACGCGCGGTGCGACCGGTCGGCGCCGAGAAGGAAGTGTCGGTCAACGTGCGCGTGATCTCGGCCACGCACCGCGACCTCAACGCGCTGGCCGCCTCGGGCGCGTTCCGCCAGGACCTGTTCTACCGGCTCAATGTCATCGAAGTCCAGGTGCCGCCGCTGCGCGAGCGCCGCGAGGACGTCCCGCTGCTGGCGCGCAACATCCTCGAGCGGCTGGCGCGCGAGAACCGGCTGAAGGAGGTCCCCGAGCTCGAGCCGGCCGCGCTGGCGCAGCTGAACGCCTATGCCTTTCCGGGCAACGTGCGCGAGCTCGAGAACATCCTCGAGCGCGCAGTCACGCTCAGCGACGGGCGGCGCATTTCCGCCGCCGCGCTGCAGCTGCGGCGCGAGCCGATCACCGCCGAGGTGCCGGCGGCGCGCGGCACGCCGCTGGACCAGCACGTCGAGCAAGTGGAGAAGCGCGCGATCCGCGACGCGCTCGAGAAAACCAGGGGAAACAAGACCCGCGCCGCGGCACTGCTCGGCATGACGTTCCGGCAGCTGCGGTACAAGGCCAAGAAGCTCGGCATCGACTAGAACGCAGCATCAGCACCGGAGACCCCCATGCAATTGCGCAGCGCCGTTCTCATTGCCCTCGCCCTGTTCGCCACTCCCCTTGCCGCGGCGCCGCCCGCCGCCAAGCAGTTCCAGCAGCTGCTCGACGAAGACTGGGAGCGCGGCCTGAAGGACTATCCGGAGTTCGGCACGTTCCTGGGCGATCCGCGCTACAACGACCGCTGGACCGACTGGAGCCCGGCGGCAGTCGAGGCGCGTGACGCCGCCGATCGCGCCGTACTCGACAAGCTCGCCAGAATTCCGCGCGACAGGCTGCCCCCCGCCGACCAGGTCAACTACGACCTGTTCAAGCACCGCTACGAGATCGCGGTGGCCTACCAGCGCTTCCACGGCGAGCAGATTCCGCTCAGCCCGATCGGCTTCGACGGTTTCGGCTCGGCGGCGACGCTGGCCGGCCTGCAGCCCTTCGCCAACGTCGCCGACTACGACAAATGGCTCAAGCGGTTGCAGGGCTACGGCACGCTGGTCGACCAGAACATGGCGCAGATGCGGGCGGGCATGGCCGCCGGCCGCGTGCCGCCGCGCGAGCCGATGACCCGCCTGGTCAAGCAGCTGGGCGGCTTCGTGACCGAGCGGCCCGAGGACAACCCGCTGTACGCGCCGCTGAAGAAGCTCCCGGCCGCCATGGCGGCCGCCGACGGCGAGCGGCTGCGGGCGCAGGCGGCCGCCTTGATCCGCGACGTCGTGACGCCGGCCTGGCAGCGCTTCAACACGTTCTACGAGAAGGAGTACCTGCCGGCCTGCCGCACCTCGATCGCCGCCGAGGACTTCCCCGATGGCGTGGCGTTCTACGCGCTGCGGGTGCGCGACATGACCACGACCGACCTGACGCCCGACCAGATCCACCAGATCGGCCTGTCCGAGGTCGGGCGCATCCGCGCCGGGATGGAGAAGATCCGCGAGCAGGTGAAGTTCAAGGGCGACCTCCCGGCATTCTTCACGTTCCTGCGCAGCGACAAGCAGTTCTACTTCAAGACCGGCGAGGAGCTGCTCGCCGCCTACCGCGTGCTGTCCAAGCGCATCGACCCGCAGCTGGTCAAGCTGTTCGGCCGCATGCCGCGCATGCCGTACGGCGTCGAGCCGGTGCCCGAGCTCGAGGCGCCGAACCAGACCACGGCGTACTACCGCTCGCCGGCCGACGACGGCTCGCGCGCGGGCTACTTCTACGCCAACCTGTACAAACCCGAGACGCGGCCCAAGTGGGAGATGGAAGCGCTGACCGTGCACGAAGCGGTGCCGGGCCACCATTTCCAGCTCGCGCTGCAGCAGGAGCTCGGCGAGCTGCCCAAGTTCCGGCGGCTGGGCGGTTACACCGCGTTCATCGAGGGCTGGGGCCTGTACTCGGAGAGTCTCGGCGAGGAGATCGGCCTGTACACCGATCCCTACTCCAAGTTCGGCCAGCTGACCTACGAGATGTGGCGCGCGGTGCGCCTGGTCGTCGACACGGGCATCCACCACAAGGGCTGGACGCGGCAGCAGGCGATTGATTTCTTCAAGGCCAATGCCGCCAAGACCGACAACGACATCGCCGTCGAGGTGGACCGCTACATCTCCTGGCCTGGCCAGGCGCTGGCCTACAAGATCGGCCAGCTGCGCATCCAGGCGCTGCGCGAGCGGTCACGGCAGGCGCTCGGCGACCGGTTCGACGTGCGCCGCTTCCACGACGTGGTGCTCGGCAACGGCGCGCTGCCGCTCGACGTGCTCGAGGGGAACGTCGACCGCTGGATCGCGGAGGAGAAGAAGCGCCCCGGTTAGCGGCGCGCCTAAGACTTGGCGGAGAGCTTCGCGCTGGTCACGGACAGCCGGTAGATCAGCACTTCCGTGAAAACCTTGTAGAACTTCAGCTGGCACTCGGTGGACAGCTGGTCCATCAGGGTCGCGTTGATCTTGAGCGCCAGCGCCGAGCTGGTCGCGACCACGCTGGCGGTGCGCTTGGACTTGCTCAGGAAGCCCATTTCGCCGAAGGCATCGCCCTTGCTCATCGTGTGCAGCGGCTTGCCCTTCTTGCGCACCTCGGCCGCGCCCAGCGCCAGCAGGTAGAACGCGTTTTCCTGCGTGTCTTCCTCGATGATGGTCTGGTTGGCCTGGAACGTCATCATGCTGCCGGCCTTGACGATCTCGTCGATCTCCTCGTCGGAGAAGGTGTTGAAGAAGCTCAGGCGACGCAGCGAGTCGCGGTTCTCGCGGCGGCTGACCTGCTTGTCGGCGGCCTTCAGCTTGTCGGACAGGCGCGTCAGCGCGACCGCCACCTCGCCGCCGGTGTGGTAGCGGTCTTGCGGATTCTTGCTCAGCAGGCGGTCGACGATCTCGCAGATCTGCGGCGGCAGCTCCGGGCGGATCAGCAGCAGCGACGGCGCCGGCTGGCTCTTGATCAGCACGAACAGCTTGCGGACGTCGTCGGCGTAGAACGGCGCTTCACCGGCCAGCAGGTGGTAGATGACCGCGCCGAGCGCGTACAAGTCGGTGGTCGGGCCGAGGTCCTCGTTGCGGATCTGCTCCGGCGCCATGTACATCGGCGAACCGACCACGCCGGCCACCGCCGACTTCTCGGACGAGTTGATCTCGGCGATCGAGAAATCCATGATCTTCGGGATGCCGTCCTTGGTCATCATGATGTTGGACGGCTTGATGTCGCGGTGCAGGACGCCCTTGCTGTGCGCGTACTCGAGCCCCTTGGCGCACTTGAACGCGATGTCGAGCACCTGGTCGACCGGCGCGCGCGGGCCCTTCTTGCGGCACAGCGGCATCAGCGTGTCGCCGTCGATGTACTCCATCACGATGTAGTTGAGCTTGCCCTCGGCCCCGGCGTCGAAGGTGGAAATGATGTGCGGGTGCTGCAGCATGCCGGCGGCGCGCGCCTCGACGAAGAACGCGGCGTGGCTCTGGTCGGCGGTGGCGCCGGACATCTTCTTGGGATCCTGCTGCGCGACCTTGATGGCGACGTCGCGCGCCACGAACGGGTCGAAGCCCTTGTAGACCACGCCGCAGGAGCCGCGGCCGAGTTCGCCCTTGATCTCGTACTTGCCGATACGCTCCGGCGCGCCGGTCGGGCGCCGGGCCACCTGCTGCGTCAGGGTCGACGCAGCGCCGGCGGGCGCCAGGTTGTTGCTCGTCTTGTCCACGATTGTTCAAGTTACCACAGCCTATAATTGCCCTCCTTTCGCACCCCAGAGGCCTGCTTGATCCGCTACACGGTGACGCCCGTCGACCCGCGCGCGCACCTGTTTGCCGTCGCCTGCACCGTCGACGTGCCCGACCCGAAGGGCCAGGTGTTCAGCCTGCCCTCCTGGATCCGCGGCAGCTACCTGGTGCGCGACTTCGCCAAGCACGTGGTGACGGTGTCGGCGCGAGCCGGCGGGCAGCCGGTGGCGGTCGAGCGGGTCGACAAGCGCACGCTGCGCTGCGCGCCGGCGGCTCGGGGCTCGCTCACGCTGGAATGCACGGTCTACGCGTACGACGAGTCGGTTCGCAAGGCCTATCTCGACGAGCGCCGCGGCTTCTTCAACGGCAGCTCGCTGTTCTACGCGCCCGCCGGACACGAGAACGGCGCCGTCGAGGTCGAGCTGCGCCGGCCCGCACACGGCGCCCCCTGGCGTGTCGCCACGGCGATGGCCCCGGGCATGATCGACGCCGACGGCTTCGGCAGCTACCGCGCCGCGGATTACGAAGAGGCGATCGACCATCCGTTCGAGCTCGGCGAGTTCCAGGTCGTCGACTTCACCGCCGATGGCATCCCGCACCGGTACGTGCTCGCCGGCCGCTGCGAGGTCGACGCCGCGCGCCTCGCCGCCGACAGCGCGAAGATCTGCGGCGCGCAGCGCGCGCTGTTCGCGCACGAGCCGAAGCTCGACCGCTACCTGTTCCTGACGCGCGTGATCGGCGCCGGCTACGGCGGCCTCGAGCATCGCTCCAGCAGCGCGCTGATCTGCTCGCGCAACGACCTGCCGCGGCCCGGCGCCGCGAACCTGTCGCGCGAGTATCGGACCTTCCTCGGCCTGGTCAGCCACGAGTACTTCCACCTGTGGAACGTCAAGCGCATCACCGCGCAGGCGTTCGCGCGCTCCGACCTCGGGGCCGAGGCCTACACCGGCGACCTGTGGCACTACGAGGGCGTGACCTCCTATTACGACGACCTGATGCTGCTGCGCGCGGGCGTGATCGACGCGCCGGCGTACCTCGACCTCGTCGCCGAGACCGCGACGCGCATGTCGCGCACGCCCGGCCGCGCCGTGCACTCGCTGGCGGACGCCAGCTTCGAGGCCTGGCTCAAGTACTACCAGCCCGACGAGAACACGCCGAACGCGACGATCAGCTACTACATCAAGGGCGCGCTGGCGGCGTTGTGCCTCGACCTGCACCTGCGGCGCCATTCGAAGGCCACGCTCGACGATGTCATGCGCGAGCTCTGGCGGCGCTACGGCCGCGACGGCCGCGGCGTGCCCGAGCGCGGGCTGGAGCAGGTCGCGACCGAATTGTCGGGCGTGCCGCTGGCAGCCGAGTTCGACGCCTGGCTGCGCTCGACGTCCGAGCTGCCGCTCGCGGCGCTGCTGGAGGAATTCGGCGTGAGCGCGGAGCTGCGCGCCGGCCTGGGCGATGCCGACAACGGCGGGCGCGTGGCCGCCAAGGCGGCCGGGGCTTCGCTCGGCCTCAAGCTGCGGCCCGGCGACCTGACGATCGCGCACGTCGCCACCGGCGGCGCTGCGCAGCGCGCCGGGCTGTCCGGCGGCGACGTGCTGGTCGCGCTCGACGGCCTCAAGCTCTCGTTCGGATCGTGGCCGCACCGGTTGCTGGCCCTCACGCCGGGCCGGCGCTGCACGATCCATTATTTCCGGTCTGACGAACTGCTCAGCGCCGAGCTCACCGCGGAAGCGCTGCCGCTCGACACCTGGACGCTGACGCTCGCGGCCAACCCGACCGTCGAGCGCCTGGCGCGCCGCAAGACCTGGCTGGGCGCCTGATCCCATGGCCGAGCTGCTGACCAAGTTCCTGGCGGCCTACCTGCTCGGCTCGTGCATGGGCGGGTTCATCGTCGGGCGCCTGCGGGGCGGCGTCGACCTGCGCACGCAGGGCAGCGGCAACGTCGGCGCGACCAACGCGCTGCGCACCCAGGGCAAGGCGTTCGCGCTGCTCGTGCTGCTGATCGACGTCGGCAAGGGAATCGTCGCGGCGACCCTCGTGCCCGCGCTGCCGTGGCCGCTGCCCGGCACGCTGGCCTTCGGTCGTACCGCGCTTCCGTACGCCTGCGGCGTCGCCGCCGCGCTCGGCCACGTCTATCCCGTGTGGTTCGGCTTCCGCGGCGGCAAGGGCGCGGCGACCCTCGGCGGCATTTTCGCGGTGCTGCTGACGGCGGCGCTGCCGTGGATGCTGCTGGCGTTTGCGCTGGTGCTGGTCCTGACCGGCTTCGTCGGTCTCAGCACGGTCACGGCAGCCATCACGGCGCTGCTGCACGTCACCTGCTTCTCCGCGCAGGGAATCTTCAGCCCGGCCGGCGTGTTCACGCTGACGATGACGCTGCTGGTGGTCTACACGCACCGCGCGAACCTGGTGCGCGTCTGGCAGGGGACCGAGTCGCGCTTCGAGAAAGCCATGGTGCTGGGACCTCGGCTCCGGGCATTCCTGGAGCGCGTTGTGCGCCTGGGGCGATGACTGCTAGGAACGAGCGACGAAGCAATGACTCATTGTGAGGAGAGAGTGACGACGCAGGCGCGGCCCAGGCGCACAACCCGGAGGGACCGGGCGCCGGCGGCGCATCGCGGTGTCGCTCGTCGCTCGCATAGAGTCTATGCGTCGCTCCTCGCTCCTTGCGCTGCATCCGTCGGCGCCTCGGTCGCGCCCAAGAATGCCCGGAGTCGAGGTCCCTAATGGCTCGGGCGCTGAACCAGGAGCACTTGCTGCCGCTGCTGCGCACGCTCGCCGACGGCGGCTGGCACTCCGGCGAGGCGCTGGCGCAGGAAGCCGGCATTACGCGCGCGGGGGTGTCCAAGCGCCTGCAGAAACTGATGCAGTGGGGCCTCGAGATCGAAACCCAGCCCGGACGCGGCTGCCACCTGGTGCACCCGCTCGAGCTGCTCGACGAGGACCTGGTCCGCGGCGCGATGCCGCAGTCGCTGCAGGGCCGGCTGAAAGTGCGCGTGCTGGCCGGCACCGACTCCACCAACACGCAGCTGCTCGAGGCGGATCCGTCGGGCGATCCGCAGGCGCTGCTGGCCGAGCACCAGACTGCCGGCCGCGGGCGGCACGGCCGCTCGTGGCACTCGCCGTTCGGCACCAACCTTTACCTGTCGCTGGCCTGGACCTTCGCGCAGTGGCCGACGGCGCTGACCGCGCTGCCGCTGGCCACCGGCGTCGCCACGGCCGATGCGCTCGCCGAGCTGGACCTGCCGGACCTGAAGCTCAAGTGGCCCAACGACGTGTGGTGCGGCGACGCCAAGCTCGGCGGGATCCTGATCGAGCAACGCGGCGAATCCGGCGGCGCCTGCCGCGTCGTCATCGGCCTGGGCCTCAACGTCGCGATGCGCAGCGCCACCACCGCGCACATCAACCAGCCGTGGACCACGCTGGCCGAGCAGCTGCACAAGGCGCCGTCGCGCAACGCCCCTTCACGCAATCTCCTCGCCGGTCACATCCTGGGCCACTGGGTCGCGATGATCGAGCGCTTCACGCGCGAAGCCTTCGCGCCGTTCGAGCCGCGCTGGCGCGCGCTCGACCTGCTGCGCAACCGCGCGGTCACGCTGGCGCTGCCCGAGGGAGTGGTGAGCGGCATCGCGCGCGGCGTCGACGAGTCGGGCGCGCTGCTGGTCGATGCCGGCGAAACCCGCCGGCGCATACTGTCCGGCGAAGTCAGCCTGCGAGTGACGCCGGAATGATCCTGCTGCTCGACGTCGGCAACAGCCGCCTGAAGTGGGCGCTCGCCAGCGAAGCGCGCATCCGCCGCTCAGGCGCAGTCGCGCACCACGGCGCGCCGGCTCGCGCCGTTCGCGCGCTCAAGGTGCGGTCGGTCGAGTCGGTGTGGATGGCGCACGTGGTCGGACCGCACGAGCGGCGCCTGCAGGCCGCGATCCGCAAGCGCTTCGGCGTCGTGCCGCACATCGCGCGCACCCGCAAGGCCTGCGCCGGCCTGCGCATCGCGTACGCCCGGCCTTCGCGCCTCGGCGTGGATCGCTGGCTCGGCATGCTCGCGCTGTGGACCGCCGGGCACCGTGCGTTTTGCGTCGCGACCGCCGGCACGGCGCTGACCTTCGACGCGGTCGACGCGCGCGGCCGCCATCGCGGCGGGCTGATCGCGCCGGGCCTCGGCACGGCCTGGAACGCCGTGCGCGGCTCGACCCGCTTCGCGCTGCCGCCGCAACCCTCGCGCTACACGCGCGGCCTGGGAACGGACACGGACGCGTGCGTCCGCCAGGGCGCGCTGTACGCCTGTGCCGGGATGATCGAGCGCGCGGCGCGCGAATCCGGCGGTCGGCGCTTCCTCGCCGGGGGCGACGCGCAAGCGCTCGAGCCGCATCTCGACGGACAATGGACGCCGATGCCGGACCTCGTGTTCCGGGGCCTGCTGGCGTACGCACGGGAACAGACATGACGTTCGAGGCGAAAGCGCAGGTCTACCAGGAGCTGGCGGTGCAGGCGCGCGCGCTGCTCGAAGGAGAAAGGGACCCGGTCGCCAACGCCGCCAACCTGTCCGCGCTGCTCTGGCACACGCTGCCCGGCATCAACTGGGTCGGCTTCTATTTCCTGAGAGGCGGCCTGAAGGGCCGCCCGCGCAAGCGCGAGCTCGTCGTCGGTCCGTTCCAGGGCAAGCCGGCCTGCGTGCGCATCGCGCTCGGCAAAGGAGTCTGCGGCACCGCCGCGGCGCGGCGCGAGACCGTGGTCGTGAAGGACGTGCACGAATTCCCCGGGCACATCGCCTGCGACGCCGCCTCCAATTCCGAGATCGTCGTGCCACTGGTCAAGGGCCGCAAGCTGCTCGGCGTGCTCGACCTCGACAGCCCGCGCATCGGCCGCTTCGACGCGCACGATCGCGCCGGGCTCGAGGCCATCGCTTCCATCTGGATCGAATCGCTATGACCCAATTCGCTTCCGAGAACCCCGCCACCGCCGCGCCGCTCGGTTTCGCCGCAGAGGCGTCGCCTGAGGATTACGAGGCCGCGGTCACCGCCGCCGGCGAGGCCTTCCTGCGCTGGCGCGAGCTGCCGGCACCCAAGCGCGGCGAGATCGTGCGCGAGATCGGCGAGGCGTTCCGCTTCGAGAAGGAGTCGCTCGGGCGCCTGGTGGCGCAGGAGACCGGCAAGGTCCTGTCCGAGGGACTGGGCGAGGTGCAGGAAGTCATCGACATTTGCGACTTCGCGGTCGGCCTGTCGCGCCAGCTCTACGGCCTGTCGATGCACTCGGAGCGGCCGTCGCACCGCATGTACGAGCAGTGGCATCCCCTGGGCCCGGTCGCGGTAATCACCGCGTTCAATTTCCCGGTCGCGGTGTGGGCGTGGAACGCGATGATCGCCGCGGTGTGCGGCGACACGGTGGTGTGGAAGCCCTCGCCGAAGGCGCCGCTGGCGGCGCTGGCGGCGCAGAAGATCGTCGACGAGGTGATGCAGCGCCATCGCCAGCCCAGCGTGTTCAACCTCGTCGTCGGCGGCGCCGAGATCGGCGTTGCCATGGCGAACGACCCGCGTCTGCCGCTGGTGTCGTTCACCGGCTCGGTCGCGGTGGGCCGGCAGGTGGCGCAGGCCTGCGCGCAGCGCCTGGCGCGCTCGCTGCTCGAACTCGGCGGCAACAACGGCATCGTCGTGATGAACGACGCCGACCTCGACCTCGCGATGCGCGCGATCGCGTTCGGCGCGGCCGGTACCGCCGGCCAGCGCTGCACCAGCGCGCGGCGCCTGTTCGTGCAGAGGGGCATCGCCGCGAAGCTGGTCGAACGCCTGACCCGCGCCTACAGGTCGATCCGCATCGGCGATCCGCTCGAGGACGGCGTGCTGATGGGCCCGCTGATCGACGCCAATGCCGTGACCGCTTACGAGCACGCCGTCACCGCGGCGAGCGCCCAGGGCGGCACCATCGTCTACGGCGGCAAGCGCCTGTCGCGTCCCGGCTACTTCGTCGAGCCGACACTGATCCGCTCGGACCGGCCGCTGCCGATCTCGCAGGACGAGACCTTCGCGCCGATCCTGTACATCGTCGAGTTCGACACGCTCGAGCAGGCGATCGCCATGCACAACGCCGTGCCGCAGGGCCTGTCGTCGGCGATCTTCACCGAGAGCCTGCGCAGCGCCGAGAAATTCCTGTCGGCCTCCGGCTCCGACTGCGGGATCGCCAACGTCAACATCGGCACCAGTGGCGCGGAGATCGGCGGGGCGTTCGGTGGCGAGAAGGACACCGGCGGCGGCCGCGAATCCGGCTCGGACGCGTGGAAGGCGTACATGCGCCGGCAGACCTGCACGATCAACCACGGCACCGAGCTGCCGCTGGCGCAGGGAGTGAAGTTCGACCTGTAGACTCCGGCGCATGAAGCCCCGGATCGCACTCGACACGATGTGGCACGCCGCCGTGCCGCCGCTCGCCTGCGCAGTGCTGTTCTTCGTCTGGGGCGTCGATTTCGGCTGGGGACTGCTGACGCTCGCCGCGGCCACGCTGGTCGCGGCGGTCGGGGTGGCGGTGCACCACGCCGAAGTCATCGCGCTGAGGGTCGGTGAGCCGTTCGGCACGCTGGTACTCGCGCTGGCCGTGACCGTGATCGAAGTGGCGCTGATCGTCGCGCTGATGCTGTCCGATCCCGCCGGAACCTCGACGCTGGCGCGCGACACGGTGTTCGCCACCGTCATGATCATCTGCAACGGCGTGGTCGGGTTGTGCCTGCTGCTCGGCGCTGCACGCCACCGCGTGCTGGCGTTCCGGGTCGAGGGCACCTCGCCGGCCCTGTCGGTCCTGGCGACGCTGGCCACGCTGATCCTGGTGATTCCCAGCTTTACCTCGAGCACGCCCGGCCCAACCCTTTCGTCGTCGCAGCTGGTGTTCGCCGCGGTCGTGTCGTTGTCGCTGTATCTCGTCTTCATCTTCGTGCAGACCGTGCGACACCGCGAATACTTCCTGCCGCTGGAGACGGAGGGGGATGACGAAGCGCCCACGCCCACCAACCTTGCCGCGCTCGCCAGCCTCGGCCTGCTGTTCGTCGCGCTGGTTGCCGTCGTCGGATTGGCCAAGTGCATTGCGCCCGACATCGAGGCCGCCGTGCGCATCGCCGGCGTGCCCTACGCCGTGGTCGGGATCGCCGTGGCCCTGATGGTGCTGTTGCCGGAAACCTGGGCGGCGGTGCGCGCGGCGCGGCGCAACCGCATGCAGACCAGCTTCAACCTCGCGCTGGGCTCGGCGCTGGCGACGATCGGGCTGTCGATCCCGGTGGTCGTGGCGACCGCGCTCGCACTGAAGATGCCCCTGCACCTCGGCCTGCCGTCCAAGGAGATCGCGCTGCTGGCGCTGACCTTGCTGATCTCGGGCATGACCCTCGCGCGCGGCCGCGCGACCGTGATGCAGGGCGCCGTGCACCTGGTGCTGTTCGCCGCGTTCCTGTTCCTGACCGTCGTCCCCTGAGCGGCGGGTAGAATGGCGCCGGGCCGGCTTAGCTCAGTTGGTAGAGCAACGGTTTTGTAAACCGTGGGTCGGGGGTTCGATTCCCTCAGCCGGCACCACTCACCGCGCCAGCATCACGCCGACCATGAAGCGCGTGACCTCCTGGTCGTAGAAGCTCAGGCTCTCACCATAGCCGTGGAACACGCTGACGCCCCAGAACACCCACCCGCCGTCCGACGGCACGCTCCAGGTGACCTGCACCGCGCCGTATCCCGTCGCGGGATTGCCGCGCACCATGCCGGTCAATAGCTGCTCGTTGCCGATCTGGCGCGAGAACGTCAGTTCGCCGTAGCCCATGTAGTCGGTGATGTCCGGGTTGTCGTCGCCGTTCTGGTTGGTCGGGCTGCTCGGGTCACCCTCGGGCACGCGGTACCAGAACTTCAGGTAGGCGAGGTGCCGGCCCTTGGCCTGGAACGGTGCGAGGTATATGCGGTTCCAGCTGCGCGAATCGGGGAAGCGCTGGCCGTTCGATTCGTGCTCGATGCCGATGTCGACCGCCCAGCGGTTGAAGCGCTTCGGGTCCAGCTCCCAGCGGAAGAATGCCTCCGGATCGTAGTTGGTTTCGCGAAACGGCGAGGACTCCGCGCCGTTGAGGTACTGCCAGAACGACCTCTGCGTGTAGGCCAGGAAGAAGTCGCTGCCGAACACGCGCCACTTGCCGCTGAGCTGCCCGACCAGCTCGGTTTGCCTGCCGTGGAACTCCGCGCTGTAGGTGGCGGGGTACAGGTACATCGGCCGGTGGGTGTTGAGCCCGCGCGCCGCGCTCAGGATCGCGTAGGCCTCGGGGTCGACCGGGTCGCCGATGCGGCCCGCTTTGTCCTCGGCCGGCGGTGTCCCGGCCGCGACCTGGGCCTGCGCGGTTGCGCTGGCGAGAAAAAACAGCACACTGGCCGCAAGGGATTTCACGCGGGGATGATGCCGCATGCTGCACGACGTCGCCATTTTCCTGGCCGCCGCGGTCATCGCCGTGCCGCTGGCGCGCCGGCTGGGGCTGGGCTCCGTGCTCGGCTACCTCGCGGCGGGCCTGGCGATCGGTCCCTGGGGACTGGCGCTGATCACCGACGTCGACAGCATCCTGCGCTTCTCGGAGTTCGGCGTCGTGCTGCTGCTGTTCCTGATCGGCCTCGAGCTGCAGCCCGAGCGGTTCTGGCGCCTGCGTGGCGCCGTGTTCGGCTCCGGCGGCGCGCAGGTGCTGCTGTCGAGCGCCGTCCTGGGCGGCATCGCCCTCGCGATGGGCGTCGGGCCGGGCGCAGCGGTGATCACCGGCTTCGGCCTCGCGATGTCGTCCACCGCGTTCGTGCTGCAGCTGCTCGAGGAGCGCGACGAGCTGGCCACGCGCGAGGGCCTGCTGGCGTTCTCGATCCTGCTGTTCCAGGACCTGGCGGTGGTGCCGTTCCTCGCTCTGTTGCCGTTGATGGCCGGCGGTGGCGCGGCACAGCTCGAGGTCGTGCCGGTGCTGAAGGCGCTCGCCGTGATCGTGGCGGTTGTGTTTGCCGGCCGCTACGCGCTGCGCCCGGTGCTGCGCATGGCGGCGCGCAACGCCCAGCCGGAGATCTTCACCGCGGCGGCGCTGCTGGTCGTGGTCGCCACTTCGATCCTGATGGAGCTCGTGGGCCTGTCGATGGCGCTCGGCGCCTTCCTCGCCGGCGTGATGCTGGCCGAGTCGGAATTCCGACACGAGCTGCACGCGGCGATCGAGCCGTTCAAGGGCCTGCTGCTCGGGCTGTTCTTCATCGCCGTCGGCATGTCGGTGAACCTCGGGATGCTGCGGAACGAGCCCGCGATCGTGCTGACGCTGGTCGTCGGCCTGATCCTGATCAAGGGCGTGATCCTGTACGGCCTGGGCCGCGCGGCCCACCTCCCGGTCGACGCCGCGCGCGCGCTCGCCGCCGCGGTTTCGCAGGGCGGCGAGTTCGCGTTCGTGCTGTTCAAGCTGGCCGGCGACGCCGGCCTGGTCGACACCGTGCTGCAGGACCGCCTGCTGGTCGTCGTGACGCTGTCGATGGCGGCGTCGCCGCTGCTGTACGCCTTGCAGGCCCGCTTCCGCACCGCGCCGGTCGGCCCGCCGTTCGACGAGATCGACGCGCCCGCCGCGCCCGTGATCATCGCCGGGTTCGGCCCGTTCGGGCAGATCGTCGGCCGCCTGCTGCGCGTCAAGAAAATCCCGTTCACCGTGCTCGAGAAGAGCGTCGAGCAGGTCGACTTCGTGCGCCGCTTCGGCAGCAAGATCTACTACGGCGACGCCGCGCGGCTCGATCTGCTGCGAGCCGCCCACGCCGGCCGCGCCAAGGTGCTGCTGATCTCGATCTCGCGCGTCGAGACCTCGCTGGAGATCGCCGAGTCGGTGCGCAAGCACTTCCCGCAGCTGCGCATCTTCGCGGTCGCCAACGACCGCAACCACGCGCTGCGGCTGATGGACCTCGGCGTCAAGGACGTGATCCGCCGCGCGTACTTCTCCAGCCTCGAGATGAGCCGCCGCCTGCTGGTCGCGATGGGCGAGCCCGCGGAGCGGGCGCTGCGCGCGATCGAGACCTTCCGGGCGCACGACGAGGCCACGCTGCTCAAGCAGCAGGCCGGGCTGCGCGACGAGCAGGAGCTGATCCAGACCGCCCAGGACGCCGCGCGCGAGCTCGAGCAGCTGTTCGAGGCCGACCAGGGCGACAAGGCCGGCTGAGGCGAGGTGCGCGACGTCGCTGTCGCGCGCTGGGTCAGAAATAGCGCTCGAGCGTGATGGTGACGAAGCTCTGCTCGGCGAGGAATGCCAGCAGCGGATCGTTGTCGGGGAACTGCGAGAAGATGCGCGCCTCGCCGGACAGCTTCCAGTTGTCGTTCAGGCGGCCGCTCGCCTCGACCCCGTAGCGCCGGCTCTTGCCGTCGTCGCTGCTGGCCAGCACGCCGGCCAGCAGCGTCGTGCCGGCGACGTCGTTCAGCGCCAGCCGCAGGCCGGCGAACACCTCGTCGTCGACCAGCGCATTGAGCGCTTCGTCCTTCTCGTCCGCCAGGTACTCGCCAAGCACGCCGATGTCGATGCCGCTGCCGGCGACGTCGCCGAAGGTGTACTCGAATCCCGCGACGCTGCCCCAGGTGCGCTCGCCGGCAGTGTCGCGGTTGACCGCCTCGAGCTTCCAGGCCATCGAGCCGGTCACCCACTGCGCGTCGATCGAGGCCTGTCGCCACGCGTCGTACGTCGGTACGAGCACGAGCCCCGGCGGCCCCACGCCGAGCTCCAGCCGCGGCTCGCGGCCGGTGCCGTCGAACCAGGCAATGCCGACATCCACCGGCCCGAAGCTGCCGCTGTAGCGCAGCGCGTAGTCGAGGTTGTGCTCCTCGTCATCCGACGTGTATACGGCCCCGTCCTGCACCGGCAGCGGCAGGCGCGGCCAGCCGTCCATGCCCGGGAACGTACGCTCGCGGTGCAGCGGCATCAGGAACGCCTCGACCGTGCCGGCCTCGAAAATTCCCGCGAGGCTCAGCATGGGCTGGCCGAGTTTCTGCTCGTTGCTGATGTTCTCGACGAAGTCCGACTGGTTGATGATGTCGACCAGGTGGCGTGACTCGGTCACGCCCCAGAACACCCGGCGCGCCCCGGCGCGGAACTCGAAGGATTCGCCGCTGACCTGGTAGTACAGCTCGCGCACGTCGCCGTGGGTGCGCTCGCCATCGTTCTCGTCCCATCGCGCGAAGAACTCGCCGACCAGGCGCTGGCGGCCGTCGTCGAACCCCGCGTACACCTCGAGCGTGCCGGCGATGGAGCCCAGCACGGGCGTGTCGCCGTCGGCGTCCTCGGCGTCGTAGAAGCAGCGCACTTCCGCCTCGAGCTTCGGCTTGAACTCGACCGCCTGCGCGGCCGCCGGCAGCGCCAGCAGCACGGCAAGCGCCGCGCGGGTCATGAACCGCGCCCTCACGACGCGCCGACCGCGACGTTGACGCGGCCGTCCTCGCCGGCCCAGGCGCGGAACATCACCTTCGAGTTGTACGGCGTCACGATATTGCCCTGGCGGTCGATCGCGATGCAGCCGCCACGGCCCTGGTAGCCGCGGACCTGCTCGAGCGCGTCGTCGCAAGCGCGCTGCAGGTCCCAGCCGGAGTACGCGATGCGCGCGTGGACGTGGTGGCCGAAGCCGGCGCGGATGAACGACTCGCCGGTGCCGGTGCACGACAGCGCGACGGTCTTGTCGTCGGCGAACGTGCCGACGCCGATGAGGGGCGTGTCACCGATGCGGCCGGGATGCTTGTTGGTCAGGCCGCCGGTCGAGGTGGCGGCCGCGAGGTGTCCCTGGCTGTCGCGGGCGACGGCGCCGACGGTGCCGAACGCGTCGCCCGCCAGGTCGTCGTGGTCCAGCACGATGACGCCGCGGGCGTGCGCATCCTTCAGCTGGCGGAAGCGCTCCTCGGTCACAAAATGATCCGGCGTCACCTCCGGCAGGCCGAGCTCGCGGCCCAGCGCCTCGGCGCCCTCCCCCACGAACAGTACGTGCGGGCTCTTCTCCATCACCGCGCGCGCCAGCTGCACCGGGCTCCTGGTGCGCGACACGCAAGCGACCGCGCCGCAGTCGCGGGTGGCGCCATCCATGATCGAGGCGTCGAGCTCGGGCATGCCGTCGCGGTTGAGTACCGCGCCGACGCCGGCGTTGAACAGCGGGCACTCCTCGAGCAACACGACGCAGCGCTCCACTACATCCAGCGCCGCCCGGCCCTGCTTCAGCCAGGCCACGCCCTCTTCTGCGATGGCCGCGAGCACCTTGCGGTGCTCCGCATGGTCGGCGCCCCCGGCGGCATCGCCGGCACCGCCGTGCAGTGCGAGTCGGATCATCGTTCAGTTACAGTTCAGGCACTTCGGTGACTTTATCAGGGTGTCGGCGCGGGCCGGCATTGACACGCCGTCCAACCGGCTTACGCTGCGCGCATCCACGGGAGACTGCTCAAATGACATTCCTCAGACTCACCCCCCTCGCCCTGCCGGCACTGCTGGCGGGCTGTTTCGGCGCCTCGGCGACGGTCGTCGACTCCGGGACTGCGCCGACGGTCAAGCAGGCGCAGGCCGCCGCCTACGACGGGCCGCAGAAGCGCATCGCGGTGTCGGCGTTCGAGTTCCGCGCCGGCCAGGGCTCCGCCGAGATCGGCGACGGCATGACCGACATGCTGACCAACGCGCTGTTCAACACCGGCCGGTTCATCGTGCTCGAGCGCGAGCGGCTCGGCGAAGTCATGGCGGAGCAGGATCGCGCCGACAGCGGCCGCTTCAAGAAGGACACCGTGGCGGCGAAGGGCCAGCTCGAGGGCGCCGAACTGCTGATCCGCGGCTCGGTCATCCAGTTCGAACCCAAGTGTCGCGGCGGCTCGGCGATCGTCGTCGCCGGCAGCGAGGCCTGCATGGCGATCAACCTGCGGATCATCGAGGCCAAGACCGGCCGCGTGGTGAACGCCACCACGGTCGAGGGCACGTCGGCCAAGAACCGCGTCGGCATCCTCTTCACCGGCGGCGCGCTGCCGGTCGGCCTGGGCACCTACAGCAACACGCCGATGGAGGCCGCGATCCGCAACTGCATCGAGGCCGCCGTCCAGCACATCGCCAGCACCAAGCTCTGAGGTGAAGCGGATCGCGTCGGCGGCGGCCGCGGCGGCCGTCACCCTGCTGCTGGCCGGGTGCACGTCCGCCGCCGTCGTCACGCGCGGCGGCGGCGCCTCGCTGCAGGCGGCGCTATCGGAGCCCGCGCTCGGCGGCAGGTACCGCGTGATCGTGGCGTCGATCATCGACAAGACCGATCCGGCGAAGAAGGAATCGCTCCAGCGCCAGCTCGACGCGGTGAACACCGCCCGGCCGCCGGCCGAGCAGCTGACGCGCGAAGCGATCCTGGACGGCGTCCGCGACATGCTCGTCACCGACCTGTTCGTGCAGGATCGCTTCATCCTGCTGGAGCGCGACGCGCTGGACGAAGTCATCACCGAGCAGGAATTCTCCGAGCAGGCGCGCGTCGGCGATGCCACGCGCGTTCCGCCCGGGCAGCTCGAGGGCGCCGAGCTGGTCGTGCTCGGCGCCGTGACCGGGTTCGACGCCGGCATCAGCGGCGGGGCGCTGCCCATTCCGATCCCGCTCGGCGACCGCGGCGACTTCGGCGTGATGCGCCTCGCCTTCAAGCGCGGCTACATCGCGATGGATCTGCGTGTGGTCGACGCCCGCAGCGGGCGCGTGCTCTCGTCGGTGGCGGTCAATGGCCGCAACAGCCGTTTTGGCGTGGACTTCGACGTGCGCCTGCGCGGCAGGCACCACCGCGTCGACCTGCCGAACGTGCTGACTTACTTCCAGAACACGCCGGTCGAGAAAGCCCTGCAGGAGCTGGTCACGGCGGCGGTCGACCACATCGCGGAGCGCGTTGCGCCGGCGGTCGCCAAGGAAACGCTCGCGCCGGTAAACTAGCGCCACGTGCAGTTTCCGGGGGGCTCATGGACGTGTTCGAGATGGTGGTTGTCGTCGTCGCGCTCAGCGTGACGGCCGGCGTGATCAACGCGTGGATCAAGTCGCGCCGCGGCGGCACCGCCGGCCCGGCCGGCATGACCGCCGAGCAGTCCGCGCACCTGGCGAAACTCGAGGAGCGCATCAAGGCGCTGGAAGCAGTCGTCGGCGACGGCAGCTACGAGCTGAAGCAGAAGCTCAAGGACCTCGAGCGCACAGCGTGACGCGCCTGTCCTGAGTAGCGCGCGCCGCGCGCGTATCAAAGGATGACCCTCGTTCTCGGCTGCATCCTGGCCTATGTGGCCTCGCAGCTGCTGATCGCGTTCTGGTTCTCGCGCCGCAATCGCAACGAAGAGGATTACCTGCTGGCGGGCCGCTCGCTCGGCCCGTGGATGACGATGTTCGCGGTGTTCGCGACCTGGTTCGGCGCGGAGACCTGCATCGGCGCCGCCGGCGAGGCCTACCGGCACGGACTGTCGGGCGTGATCTCGGATCCGTTCGGCTACACCATCGGCATCGTCCTGACCGGCCTGTTCTTCGCCGCCGCGCTGTGGAAGCGCGGCCTCGTCACCCTCGCCGACCTGTTCCGCAATCGCTACGGCACCGGCGTCGAACGGCTGGCGGCGCTGATCATGATCCCGGCCACGGTGATGTGGGCCGCGGCGCAGGTCCGCGCCTTCGGCCAGGTGCTGTCGTCGGTCAGCGAGCTCGGGCTGTTCTTCGCGATCACGTTCGCCGCGACCGTCGTCATCGCCTACACCGTGACCGGCGGCATGTGGGCCAACGCGGTGACGGACCTGGTGCAGGGCATCGTGCTGGTCGCAGGCCTGCTGCTGCTGGGCGCGGTGTTCGTCGCTGCCGGCGGGCTCGACACGCTGGCCGCGCTGCCGGCCGAGCGCTTCGACTTCATGCACGAGCGCACGGCCGGGGACGCGCTGAACACGCTGGCGGTGCCGATCTTCTCGACCATCGCCGCGCAGGAACTGGCGGCGCGCGTGCTGGCCTCGCGCAGCCCGCAGGTCGCGCGCGGCGCCACTGCAGCGGCGGGCGCCGTCTATCTCGTGATCGGCCTGGTGCCGGTCATGATCGGCCTCGGCGCCGCGGCCACCATCGGCGCCGGCCAGGACCACGAGCAGGTGCTGTCGCGGTTCGCGCAGAGCCAGCTGCCGCTGCCGCTGTACATCCTGTTTCTCGGCGCGCTGGTGTCGGCGATCCTGTCGACACTGTCCGGCGCGCTGCTGGTGGCCGGCGCGCTGGCCGGGCACAACCTGGTCAAGCCGCTGGCGCCGGACATGACCGACACGCAGAGGCTGCGCGTGGATCGCATCGCGGTGCTGGTGTTCGGCGTGATTGCCTACGCGATCGCACTGACCAGCGAGGGCGTCTACGAACTCGTGCAACAGTCCTCGGCGCTCGGCAGCTCCGGCATCCTGGTGATGATGCTGTTCGCGCTGTGGGGCGGACGCTTCGGTGGCCCGGCCAGTGCCTACGCCGCGCTGCTCACCGGGACCGGCGTATGGCTGTACACCGAGCACGTGCTCGGGCTGAGCGCGTCGTACCTGATCTCGCTCGGCGCGGCGCTCGCCGCCTACCCGCTCATGGCCGTGTTGCGGCCGAATCGTCGCCTGACCGTCAGTTGTACTTGACCGAGCAGCCGTAAGGCTTGGTCGAGGCGTTGCTCACCGGCTTGCCGCTCATCGCCTCGGCCAGCGCCACCTTCACGTACGGCGTCGCCCTGGCGATGTCGTCGGCGTCGGCGCTGGGAATGCTGTCGATGCCGCCCATGTAGATCAGCTTGCCGTCCGGCGCGACGACGTACATGTGCGGCGTGGTCCTGGCCTCGTACTTGTGGCCGACCTCACCGTTGGGATCGAACAACACCGCGGTGGGCGCCGCGCCGCGCGATTGGGTCAGCGACACGGCAGTCGCGGCATCGACGTGGCCCTGCTTGCCCGGCGCCGACGAGATCACGGTCAGCCACGCCGCACCCTTGGCCGTCAGTTCCTTCTGCGTCGACTGCATGTTGCCGCTGTTGTAGTGCTTCTTGACGAACGGGCAGTCGTGGTTGGTCCATTCGAGCACGACGTACTTGCCCTTGAAATCGGCCAGCGCGTAGGCCTTGCCGTCGCTGCCGGTCAGAGTGAACGCCGGGGCCGGCTCACCGAGCTTCGGCGCGGCCTGCGCCAGGCCGGTAACGAGCAGCAGCGTGGCGAGGATCGCGATGTTGGTGCGCATGATGTTGCACTCCGTCAATGCGGGTCGGTGAGTCCCGGAGGCGGCTATTTTCGCTCCAGACTCGACACCCACGCCACTGCCTCGATGACGATGCCCGGCGTCAGGACCTGCGGCAGGATCTCCGGCTCGCCCTCGGGCGGATACAGCAGGTACAGCGGCACGCCGCTGCGCCCGAAGCGCATCAGCGCGGCGGTGATGGCCGGATCCGGCGTGGTCCAGTCGGCGGTGAGCCAGGCGACGTTCTTTTCGGCGAGCACGCGGCGCACATCCTCGTTCTGGAACACGACTTTCTCGTTGACCTTGCAGGTGATGCACCAGTCCGCGGTGAAGTTGACGAACACGATGCGGCCCTGCGCACGCAGCTCGGCGAGGCGCGCGTCGGAGTAGGGCTCGCCGTCCACGCGCGCGGTGGCCGCACGATCGGCCGGGATCGTGATGACCGGGTGCGCCAGCAACGCGAGCGCACCGGCCGCCGCGGCCAGCGCCAGAACCGCGCGCAGCGGCGCGCGCTCCGGCGCGCCCCACAGCCACAGCGCGAACGCCATCAGCACCAGGCCGGCACCCACGAGGGCGACCGCATCCGTGCCGGACTGCCGGCCGAGCACCCACAGCAACCAGACCACCGTCAGGTACAGCGGGAAGGCCATCAGCTGCTTGAACGTCTCCATCCAGCGACCCGGTTTCGGCAGCCACGAGCCGAGCGCCGGGAAGAAACCCAGCAGCAGGAACGGCAGCGCCAGGCCCAGGCCGAGGGTTGCGAACACCAGCAACGCGACGAGCGGCGGCTGCGTCAATGCATAGCCGAGCGCCGTTCCCATGAAGGGCGCGGTGCACGGGCTCGCGACCACGACCGCCAGCACGCCGGTGAAGAACGAGCGGCCGTAGCCGCCCTGCTCCACCAGGTCCTGGCCCACGCCCATCAGCGACGTGCCGAATTGCACCAGGCCCGACAGCGACAGCCCGAGCACCAGCATCAGGTACGCGAGGAACGCGACGAACACCGGCGCTTGCAACTGGAAGCCCCAGCCGAGCTGGCGCCCGCCTTCGCGCAACACCAGGATCGCCGCAGCGACCGCGACGCAGGACAGCACGGCGCCGCCGGTGTACGCCAGCGCGTGCGCGCGCTCGGCCGCCGCATCACCTCGGCGGCTTTCCAGCACGCTGACCGCCTTGATCGACAGCACCGGGAACACGCACGGCATCAGGTTCAGGATCAGGCCGCCCAGCAGCGCGAAGCCGAGCGCCAGCCACAGGCTCGGCGCGTTCAACTCACGCCCTTCGGCCGCGGGCGCGGAGGCGCCGTCGGGCGCGCGCATGACGGTCGCGACCTCGCCCGGCGTGGCGGCGACGGTGTACGCAGTCGCATCGCTGCCGCGCACGACCAGCACGCCCTCGACCGTCTGCGGCTCGCGGCCGTAGTACGCGCTCAGGGCCTGCGCGAAGCGCGCCACGGATTCGTCGAGGTCGACACGCTGCGACGCCCCGTGGTTGACCAGGTCTCCGGCGAATGCGAAGAACTCGACGCCCTGCGCACCGGTGAGTTCCGGCGCATCGACCTGCAACCGCATTTCGCCGTCGACAACCTTGAAGATTCCCCTGAGCGGCTCGGGCCGCGGCAGGCGCGCGCGGGTATCCGCGAATCGCGGCGACCAGATCGGGTCGGCGGCGGCGACCTCGGCAACGGGAAGCGTCAGCGAAAGCTCGGCCTGACCCGGGATGCAGATATCCGAGCAGACCAGCCACTTGGCCTGCGCCTTCACCGTCCGGTCGCCCTCGGCGCCGTCCGGAACCTCGATCGGCACCAGGTGCAGCGTCTGCCCGTCGTAACCGTAGTTCACCAGGTCGCCGAGCTTGTGCATCGAGGGGTACGGCCACGCGATCTCCCCGGCTTCCCACTTCGCCGGGAGCGTCCACTTCAGCGTGGTGGGCAGCCCCGAGTCGCCGGGGTTGCGCCAGTACGTGTGCCAGCCGGGTTCGGGCTTCAGGCTCAGGGCGACCCATGTGGTCGCGCCTGCCAGCCAGCCGGTGTTCTCGGCGACGAGCTCCGCTTCGACATGCGGCGTCGCCACCGGCGCGGCGGCGCAGGGCGCGGCCACGCTCAGCGCGGCGAGTGCCAGAATGGCTCGCGTGTTCATGCGGGGTTCAGGTCGGCACGCACAACAATGGGTTCACTGGGGGTTCACTTGGGGCAAGAGGCTAGCATGCGCACCCTGTTCGTCATCGCGTTGCTGGCGACATTCACGCCCGCGGTGTGGAGCGGCGAGTCGCTGCGCTGCGGCGACCGCATCGTTTCGACCGAGGACCTCGCGGCCGAGGTGCTCGCCGCGTGCGGCGAGCCGGACTACCGCGACGCGTGGCTGGCGCCGCCGGCGTACGTCTCCAGCGACGAGACCTGGTGGTACAACTTCGGCTCGCAGCGCCTGGTCCAGATCCTGCGCTTCCGCAACGGCGAACTGCAATCGATCCAGTCGGACGGTTACGGCTTCGACACGCCGGCGGCATCGAGCTGCGCGCCCCACGAGATCGTCACCGGACTCAGCGCGTTCCGCCTGATCCATCGCTGCGGCCGGCCGGCCACGCGCGACACGTTCGACACGCTGCGGCCGCTCCACAGCAAGGACGCGACGTTCACCGACCGCGCGGTGAAGCCGGTGCGGCGCGAGCGCTGGGTCTACGACTTCGGCCCCGCCACGCGCCTGCGCATCGTGACGCTGACGAACGGGCGCGTGACCGACGTCGACAGCGGCGAGCCCGGCGGCTACACCCGGCCCTAGCAATCCACGGCGGGCGAAAAGCTCTATCCTCTGGGGCCCCTCCCCGACT
>JBOICR010000034.1:0-2601 GCA_050740195.1 Nevskiaceae bacterium
GGTGAGCGCCACGAACTCCTGCAGCGTCAGCCGCCCGGCCCGGTAGCCGTAGGTGAAGAGGAGGGGCAGCCGCAGCTCCAGCCCCGGCACGCCGTTCGCCATTTCCTTGAAGGTCGTCTTGTCGCCCCTGGGCAGCTTGCCCGAGGCATCCATCCGGTACGGCGCATGGTCCGAGGAATAGACGTGCAGCGAGCCGTCTTTCAGGCCCTGCCAGCAGGCGGCCTGCGCCGCCTCGTCGCGCGGCGGCGGGCTGCAGCAGAACATCGCGCCCTGCACGCCCGGCCGGTCGATGTCCTTCGCGGTCAGGAAAAGATACTGCGGGCAGGTCTCGCCGTAGACCTTGAGGCCGCGCGCGCGCGCCTGGCGGATCGCCTCGATGCCGTCCGCCGTGGAGACGTGCACGATGAGGATCGGGCAGTCGACGAGTTCCGCCAGCGCGATGACGCGCTGGATGGCTTCCGCTTCCGAGCCGCGCGTGTGGCAGATCGCGTGGTAGCGGGGTGAGGTGTTGCCCTGCTTCACCATGCGCCCGGCAAGCCAGGAGATGATGCCGTGGTTCTCGGCATGCACCATCACCAGCGCCCCATCTCGCCGCGCCGCGGCCATGACCTCGAGGATCTGCTCGTCATGCAGGCGCAGGCGGTCGTAGGTCATGAAGATCTTGAACGAGCGGATGCCGCTCGCGATCGCCGCCGGCAGATCCTCGCCGACGGTGCGCTCGTCGGGGTTGGCGATGATGAGATGGAAGCCGTAGTCGATGACGGCCTTCGCGCGCGCCTTCTCGTGGTAGTCGGCGAGCACTGCGGGCAGCGCATCGCCCCGGTGCTGCGCGCAGAACGGGATCACCGTCGTCGTGCCGCCGAAGGCCGCCGACACGGTGGCCGAATGGAAATCGTCCGCGCAGGGGATGCCGAAGGAAGACAGCTGCTCGATGTGGCAGTGGCTGTCGACGCCGCCGGGCAGCACCAGCTTGCCGCGTGCGTCGATTTCGCGTGTTCCCTGCAGCCCCGCGCCCAGCTCGGCGATGCCGCCGTCGCGAATGCCGACGTCGCATACAGCAGTGTTCGCCGCGGTCGCGACCGTGCCGCCGCGGATTACCAGATCGAAGCGCATGACGGGATTATCCGCTCTGCCAGCGCTGCACGTGGGGCAGTGCGTCGTCGAGGTAGCGTGCCCCCAGTTCGTCGACGACCAGCACCTCCTCGAACTTGAGCCCGACGCCGTCGCGCGCGACATGCGGCTCGACCGCCCAAAGGCCGGAGGCGAGCGGCGTGTCGCTCTGGCGGGTTTGGTTCCAGTTCGGTGTCAGGTCCGGGCGGCCACGCGTGGAGCGCGCGCTCCGCGCGAAGAACCAGGCCACCAGCGCCGGGTTCAGGCCCAGGACGCGGCGACGTGCGAGAAAGGGCGGCCCGGTGCGGGTGATGCGATGGGCCAGTACTTGGCCGATGTGCTTGCGGTGGCAGTTCTCGAAGCTCCGCCCGGAGATAACGCCATCGACCTCGCGCGCGACCTCGCGCATGTTGGCCCCGGCGCGCGCGCGCTCGAGGATCAGCGCGCGTAGTTCCGCAAGCAGCGTGTCGCCGGCGCGAAATACCGCATCGGCCGGGCTGCCATGGGGCGGCGGCACGGCGTAAGAGCAGTCGACCGTGTAGCCGTCGATCAGCGGCGCGGCGTCGAGGATTACCGGGTCGCCCGTCCGCAGCACGCGCCCGGTCGCCAGCGCCTCGAAGGCGCCGAAGCGGTCCGGATACGCGGTGCGGTCGCCGAACAGCGCCACCGGCACGTGGAAGTAGCTCTGCAACCCGAGCGGGCGCAACTCGCGGTGGATGCGGCGCACGACGGTCTGTTCGGTATCGCCGGGCTGCAGCGTCGCCGCCACGGCTTGCAGCGCGCCGTAAACCTGGCGCTGCAGCGCGGCGAGCCGCGCGAGCTGCGCCGCGTCGAAGCGCTGCCACTGGATGAGCGGCATCGCCGAGCGCGCTCAGCGCGCCGTGCCGGCCAGAAAGCGCTGCAGGTTGGCCGCCGCCTGCGAGCGCACCTTGCGGCGCAGCAGCGGCGTCCAGCCGAGCAGCAAGCCCGGGGCGCCGAGCGCCTCGCGCGACCAGCGCCAGAAGTCGAAGCGATCGCGGTGGCTGACGATGAGGCCGCCGCCGTCGAACGCCATCTTGGCGTCGATCGCGTTGTGCACCAGGCGGCCGGTGGCCGAGAAGCGATAGGTCGCCTCCCAATGTGCGGAGCCATGGCCGTCGTGCGCGTGGATGTCGCGCACCTCGAACTTCCAGTCGGCCATGCCCTTGGCGCGCACGTTCTCGCACAGCATGCGCCACATGCCGCCGACCTCGCGCCGGCCCCGCAGCGAAAATACTTCGTCGTCGAAGCACGCCTGTTCTACGTAGCAGTCCGCCATCGCGTCGCCGTCGAGCCTGGCGAAGGCTTCGTACAGGGTCCGGATCGTCTTTTCGCTCATCGGTCATACTAGCGCGCAGGCGCGCGCGCCTCGCCTGGTGCTACTTCGCGATCAGCTGCGCCAGGTGCAGCGTGTCCATGTATTCCTTCACCTGGACGAAGCGGCAATCCTTCAGCACGATCAGGAAGTGGTAC
>JBOICR010000035.1:0-12474 GCA_050740195.1 Nevskiaceae bacterium
GTCATCTTCCGGCGCTCGACCTGCTTGGAGAGCAGCTTGTTGGCCTCGCTCATGCCGAGGTCGAGCTGCTTGTCGGCGATGTCCTTCATGATGATCGGCGTGCCGCGCGAGGCCGACTGGAAAGCGATGCCGCCACCCATGATGCCGGCGCCCAGCACCGCGGCCTGCTTGATCGGCTTGGCGATCTTCTGCGACTGCTTGGCCTTCTTCTTGAGGAACTGGTCGCTCATGAACAGGCCGATCAGCGCGTCGGCGACGGTGGTCTTGGCGAGCCTGGCGAAGGCCTGGCCCTCGATCTTCAGCGCGTCGTCGCGCGACTTGGACGCCGCCTTCTGCATGGCCTTCACGGCCTCGACCGGCGCCGGATAGGCCTTGCCGGCCTTGCCGGCGATGAAGCCCTTCGCCGTCTCGAAGGTCATCATCGCTTCCATCTGGCTGAGCTTGAGTGGGCTTTTCTTCTGCTCGCGCCGCGCCTGCCAGTCGGCCTTGCCGTCCATCGCGAGTTGCAGCATGCGGGTCGCCGCGTCGCGCAGTTTCTCCGGCACGACCACCGCGTCCACGGCGTGGTCCTTCAGCGCGCGGTCGGCCTTCATCTGGTCGCCACCCGCGATCCATTCGATCGCGTTGTCGGCGCCGATCAGGCGCGGCAGGCGTACGGTGCCGCCAAAGCCCGGGATGATCCCCAGCTTGACCTCGGGCTGCCCGACCTGCGCGGTGGCCGCCATCACCCGGTAGTCTGTCGACAGCGCCATCTCCATGCCGCCGCCGAGGGCGAAACCGTTGATCGCCGTGACGCTGGGGAACGGCAGGTCCTCGACGCCGCTGAACACCTTGTTGGCCTCGAACGACCACTTGGCGATGTCTTCCTCCGGCAACGCGAAGTTCTTGCCGAACTCGGTGATGTCGGCGCCGACGATGAACACGTCCTTCGCGCTGGTGACGAGCAATCCCCGGATGCCGCCATCCCGGGCGATCGCCTCGGTCGCCTCGCGCAGTTCGTTGACGGTGCGCGTGTCGAACTTGTTGATGGCGTCGCCCGCGCGGTCGAAGCAGAGCTCCGCGATGCCGCCGGGCAGCTTGGTCACACGGATGGATTGCCCTTGGTACATGCGTAGTTACCTTCGTTATTTAAAGGAGAATCTCGGCGCGGACCGCGCCGCGCGTCGGCGCGCGAAAGGGCCGCCATCATAGCCGACCGCAATTTGGGGAGCGCGAGCGGGCTTTTGACACTCCCCAAACGGGGCGCCTACACTGCCCGGCGGTCAATTTTTGCTCTCTGCATCGCCAGACATGGGGGAATCCTTTTCATGGCCAAGAAGCGCAGATCCCGCAGCACAGCCAAGTCCAGGCGGCCTGCCGCCCGCCGCGCGAGTTCGCGCGCCGGCCGGGCGGTCCGCCGCGCCAAGTCCTCGCTGAAGCGGGTCCGCGCGAAGGCGCACCGCGCGGCGAGCCGGGTGAAGCGCAAGGCCGCGTCGGCCAGCCGCAAGGTCGTTCGCCGCGTCACCAAGGCCAAGTCCGAAGTGATGTCGCGCGCCGCGATGGCAACGACGCGGGTCAAGTCGATGATGCCGGCGAGCCTGATGCCCGCCCCGGCGCCGACGCCCCCACCGGAGCCGGCGCCCATGATGCAGCCGAGCAGCAGTTTCTCCAGCGGCAATTACTGACCGCGCACTGACCCTTCCCCCGCCCGCCCGCGCCTGTCGCCGGCGGGCGCATTTTTTGGCCGGCGCGCTGTCAGGTTCTTTGCCGAACGGGATATCTGATCCCGGGAACGGGAAAGCGGACGCGCGGGATTGGTTACATTAGCGGCATGTCCCTGACACTCGAACAAGGCACCGCCCTCTGCCGGCTGCTGGCCGACGCCAGCCGCCTGCGCCTGCTGCTGCTGCTCGAGGCGCACGAACTGACGGTCGCCGAGTTGACGCAGATCACGCGGCTGGCGCAGAGCCGCGTCTCGACCCACCTGTCGCGGCTGCAGCGCGCCGCCCTGGTGCGCCAGCGCCGTACCGGCTCCGCCGCGTACTACTCCGCCACCGATGCCGCGCGCGAGGGCGTCGCCGGCAGCCTGTGGGACCTGCTGCGCTCGCAGCTCACCGATGCGCAGGCCCGCGTCGACCGCGAGCGCGCCGCCGAAGTGATCCGCGAGCGGCGCCGCAACCAGACCTGGGCCGAGTCGGTCGCCGGGCGCATGGAGCGGCAGTACTCGCCGGGGCGCACCTGGGAAGCCACCGCGCGCGCGCTGATCGGCCTGCAGAACCTCGGCGACGTGCTCGACGTCGCCTGCGGCGACGGCGTGCTCGCCGAGCTCATGGCCGGGCAGGCCCGCTCGATCACGGGCGTGGACATCAGCCCGACGCTGATCGCCGCCGCGCGCGCACGCCTGAAGGACGACCGGCAGGTGACGCTGATCGAAGCCGACATGCACGCGCTGCCGCTCGAGCCCGGGCGCTTCGATCACGTGTTCCTGATGCACGCGCTGGCCTACACCAGGCGGCCGCAGGACGCGCTGAAGGAAGCGGCGCGCATGCTCAAGCCCGGCGGACGGCTGGTGGTCGCCGCGCTGAACGCGCACACGCACAAGGCGACGATGCAGGCCTACGACCACGTCAACCTCGGGATCGCGCCGGCGGCGCTGCGCAAGCTGCTGGAGCAGGCCGGTCTCGAAGTCGAGCGCTGCCGGGTGACGTCGCGCGAGCAGAAGCCGCCCTACTTCGAGGTCGTCACGGCGTTCGCGCGGCAGCCGCCGCGCTGACACGGAACCCCGACGATGCCGCGCATCAGGGTCGCCGTGATCGGCGCGGGTCACCTCGGGTGCTACCACAGCGCCAAGTACGCGCAATCGGCACGGGCGCGGCTGGTCGGCGTCGCCGACGTCGAGCGCTCGCGTGCCGAAAACGTCGCCACGCGCCACGGCGGACGCGCCGCAGCCGACTACCGCGAACTGCTGGGCGACGTGGACGCCGTCAGCGTCGCAGTCCCGGCCGCCCACCACTTCGATGTCGCGCGGACCTGCCTCGAAGCCGGCCGCCACGTGCTGGTCGAAAAACCGATCGCGGTCAGCCTCGACCAGGCCGACGCGTTGCTGGCGCTGGCGCGCCGCCAGGGGTGCGTGCTGCACGTGGGCCATGTCGAGCGCTTCAATCCCGCCGCGCGCGAGCTGCTGGCGCGCGCCGGCCCGCCGCTGTTCATCGAGTGCCACCGGCTCGCGCCGTTCCAGCCGCGTGGCACCGACGTCGACGTGATCATGGACCTGATGATCCACGACCTGGACCTGATCCTCGCCCTGTCGGGGAGCGACGACGTCGCGCGCATCGATGTCAGCGGCGCGGCCGTGCTGTCCGCGTCGGCCGACATCGTCAACGCCCGGCTGCAGTTCGCCGGCGGCTGCACCGTCAACGTCACGGCGAGCCGCGTCAGCCTGAAAGTCGAGCGCAAGCTGCGCGTGTTCCAGCGCGACGCCTACTTCGCCGTCGATCTGCAGAAGCAGGAGTTCACCGAGTGTCGCAAAGGCGCGGACGCGCGGATCGTGCACGAGCACCGGCACCTGCCCGGCGATGCGCTCGAAGCCGAGATCGAGGCCTTCCTGCGCGCGGTCGAGCGCCGCGACACCGGCGGGAGCAACGCCGTGAACAGCCGGCGCGCGCTCGAGCTGTCGCTCGCCATCGCCGCGCGCATGCCGGCGCCGAAGCCCGGAGCCGCCCGTGCTGGTTGACCTGCGCGCGCAGTACGCGCGCATCCGCGACGACGTCGACCGGCGCATCAAGGCGGTTCTCGAGCACGGCCAGTACATCCTCGGGCCCGAGGTGCGCGAGCTCGAGGATCGCCTGGCCGCGCAGGTCGGCGTCAAGCACTGCCTGGCCGTCGCCAGCGGCACCGATGCACTGCTGATGTCGCTGATGGCGCTCGGCGTCGGCCCGGGGGACGAGGTCGTCACCACGCCGTTCACGTTCGTCGCAACTGCCGAGGTCATCCGCCTGGTCGGGGCAACGCCGGTGTACGGCGACATCGACCCGCAGACCTACAACCTCGACCCCGGCGGCATCGAGGCGCTGATCACGAAGCGCACGCGCGCGATCATGCCGGTCAGCCTGTTCGGCCAGTGCGCGGACTTCGACGCGATCAACGCCATCGCCGCCCGGCACGGGCTGCCGGTCATCGAGGACGCGGCGCAGAGCCTCGGCGCGACCTGGAACGGAAAGCCGTCGTGCAGCCTGACGACCCTGGCCGGGACCTCGTTCTACCCGTCCAAGCCGCTGGGCGGTTACGGCGACGGCGGCGCGGTGTTCACCGGCGACGACGAACTGGCGCGCCTGCTGCGCGAGATCCGCGTGCACGGACAGTCCGCCACGTACAAATATGCGCGCATCGGCATCAACGGCCGCCTCGACTCGATTCAGTGCGCGATCCTGCTCGCCAAGCTCGCGGTGTTCCCGGACGAGCTTGAGCGCCGCGCGCGCATCGCCCAGCGCTACGACCAGCTCCTTGCCGGCGTGGTGCAGACGCCGCTGGTGCCGACGCCGGCCACCAGCGTCTACGCGCAGTACACCATCGAAGTGGACGATCGCGACGCCGTGCGCGCGCGGCTCAAGGACGCCGGCGTCACCACGGGCGTCTACTACCCGGGCACGCTGAACCACGAGGGGCCGTACCGCGACGAGCGCGCGCGCGTGCCGCATGCCGAGCGCGCCGCGACGCGCGTCCTGGCGCTGCCGTTCGACGCCTACCTGACCGCCGAGCGGCAGGACGCGATCGTCGAATCAGTGAAGCGCGCGCTGCGCTAGGGCGCCCGGCTACTTCAGCGCCGCTTCAGGCGGGCGCCAGGTCCGCCGTCCACACCAGGCGGTCGCCCGCCTTCGTGGCGATGGCGGCGAGCCGCTCGCGATGCGCCGCCAGCTCCGCATCGCTGGCGCGCACCACGACCAGCGCGCCGCTCTCCTCGCCCAGCTCCACACCGGCTCCACGCGCCGGCTCCGCCGGCTCGGCACGCTCGAGCAGCAGTGTCGCCTGGCCGCCGGTCATCGCGAGGTAGGCCTCGGCCAGCAGCCGCGCGTCGAGCCGCGCACCGTGCAGGTCGCGCCCGGAGTTGTCGATGCTGTAGCGCTTGCACAGCGCGTCGAGGCTGTTCTTCTGCCCCGGGTGGAGCTTGCGGGCCAGCTGCCAGGTGTCGGTCACGCGGCAGATCGTCTCGATGCGCTCGGCGATGCCGGCGCGGGCGAGCTCGGCGTTGAGGAAGCCGACGTCGAACTCGGCGTTGTGGATGATCAGCTCGGCGCCGCGCAGGTAGTCGAGCAGGCTGCCGGCGATGTCGGCGAACCGCGGCTTCTCGAGCAGGAACTCGCGCGTGATGCCGTGCACGGCGAGCGCGCCCGCGTCGATCTCGCGCTCGGGGTTCAGGTAATGGTGGAACTCGCTGGCCGACACACGCCGGCTGGTGATCTCGACGCAGCCGATCTCGATCACGCGGTGGCCCTGCGCCAGCTCCAGGCCGGTGGTCTCGGTGTCGAGCACGATCTGGCGTTCGCTCATGCCCGCGCCCCGGCGATCTCGTCCACACCGCGGTTGGCCAGCTGGTCGGCGAGCTCGTTGCCCGGATCGCCGCTGTGCCCCTTGACCCAGTGCCACTCGATGCGGTGCCGCGCCGCCGCGGCCTCGAGCCGCTCCCACAGGTCCTGGTTCTTGACCGGTTTCTTGTCCGCCGTCTTCCAGTTGCGCTTGCGCCATTGCGGCAGCCATTCGGTGATGCCCTGGCGCACGTAGGTCGAATCGGTGTGCACGCGGATTTCGCAAGGCTCGCGCAGCGTCTCGAGCGCCTGGATCGCGGCCATCAGCTCCATGCGGTTGTTCGTGGTCGGCGCCTCGCCACCGTGCAACTGGCGCTCGTGGCCGTTGTAGCGCAGCACCGCGCCCCAACCGCCCGGCCCCGGATTGCCGCGGCAGGCGCCGTCGGTGTAGACCACGATCGGCTTCACGGTGCGCGGGAATGCGCGCCGGGAACGCTGACGCCGCCGATCAGCGGCCGCACCGCCGCGCGCTGCGCGCGGCCGACCAGCGTCATCGGGATCACGCGCTTCTTCGCAACCACCAGGTACGCCTCCGAGCCGCCGCGATAGAAGCGCGCGAGACCCCCGGCGTCGTCCGAGAACGGCCGCGTCCACGGGAAGCCGACGCCGTAGCGGCGCGCCTCGCAAATCTCGAAATCCAGCAGCTCGAGCCAGTCGCCGAGCCGGCCCAGGCTGATGAAGCGCGCGCCCGGCGGGAACGCGCGGTAGCGCAGGCCCAGCCACTGCCGCCACGCCCAGAAGCTCCACGGCGAGAATCCGAGCACGACCAGCCGGCCACGGTCACTGAGGACGCGGTTGGCCTCGCGCAGCACCGGGTACGGCGAGCGCGCGAACTCCAGCGCATGCGGCAGCAGCACCGCGTCGACGCTCTTGTCCTGCACCGGCAGGCGCTCCGGCTCGGACAGCGCGCTGGCACCGGAGCCGGGCACCGTGCCGATCACGGCCCGGTGCAGCATCTCGCTCGAGGCCAGCAGGCTGTCGCCCCGGCCCCAGCTGCCGACCTGCAGCACGTAGCGGCCGAACACGTCGGGCAGCACCCGCTTGAGCTCACGCTCCTCGAGGGCCAGCAGCTTGCGGCCGCGCGGCGAACGCAGCCACAACTCCAGCGTGTGGCGGTTCAGCGGGGCTCCGCCGCGACGCGCGAACTTCATTCCGCTCCAACGTTGGCAGATCCGGGAGCATGATAACCGGATGGGCGAGCTTTCGATCACGCCGATCCCGGCGTTCACCGACAACTATTTCTGGCTGCTCGAGCGCGACGGGCATGCCGTCGTCGTCGATCCGGGCGATGCCCAGCCGGTGGAGCACACGCTGGCGGCGCGCGGCCTGGTGCTCGACGCGATCCTGGTCACGCACCACCACCTCGACCACATCGGCGGGCTGGCCGACCTGACGGCGCGCCGCGACATCCCGGTCTACGGCCCGGCGGCCGAGTCGCCGCAGATCCCGCAGCTGACGCGCCGGCTGCGCGAGAACGATCGCGTCGAGACGCTGGGGGTTGCCTTCGAGGTGTGGGAAGTGCCGGGGCACACGCTGGGGCACATCGCCTACGTCGCGCCCGGATTCGTGCTGTGCGGCGACACGCTGTTCTCGGCCGGCTGCGGCCGCCTGTTCGAGGGCACCGCGCAGCAGCTGCACCACTCGCTGAGCCGCCTCGCATCGCTGCCGCCGGACACTCGCGTCTACTGCACCCACGAATACACCCTGGCCAACCTGGCGTTCGCGGCCACGGTCGAGCCGGGCCGCGTCGAGACGACGGACGAGATCGCGCGGGTGCGCGCGCTGCGCGCCAACGGGCACGCGAGCCTGCCGTCGACGATCGGCCGCGAACTCAGGATCAACCCGTTCCTGCGCTGCGCCGATCCGGGCCTCGCCGCGGCGGCGCGGCGCCAGGCCGGCGCAGCACTGCCCGGCGAAGCCGATGTGTTCGCCGCCCTGCGGCGCTGGAAGGACGGCTTTCGCGTCCCGCCGGAGCGGCACGCGGGGCCGCCGGCACGCTAGACTGCGCGCCTCCACAGAACAGCAGGATCCGGAGCGTCGCATGGGCTCAATGGCTGGCAAGAAGGCGTTGATCACCGGCGTCGCGAGCGAGCGCTCGATCGCCACCGGCATCGCCGAGGCATTCCATCGCGAGGGCGCGCAACTCGCCTTTACCTACCAGGGCGAGAAGCTCAAGTCGCGCGTCGAGGACCTCGCCAGGCAGACCGGCTCGGACATCGTGCTGCCGCTCGACGTCACCAAGGACGCCGAGATCGCATCCGTGTTCGATACGCTCAAACAAAAGTGGGGCCACCTCGACATCGTGGTGCACTCGATCGGCTTCGCTCCGCGCGAGTTGCTGGCCGGCAAATACATCGACACCGTCACGCGCGCGGGCTACGCCCTCGCCCACGACATCTCGGCCTACAGCTTCGCCGCGCTGGCGCGCGCTGCGCGCCCGCTGATGCAGGGCCGCGCCGGCGCGCTGCTGACGCTGACCTACCTCGGATCGATCCGCTCGGTGACGCAGTACAACGTCATGGGCGCCGCCAAGGCCAGCCTCGAGGCCAACGTGCGCTACCTGGCCGCCGACCTCGGCGCCGAGAACATCCGCGTCAACGGCATCTCGGCCGGTCCGATCAAGACGCTGGCCGCGGCCGGCATCAAGGGCTTCCGCGGCATGCTGTCGCACGCCGAGCGCATGGCGCCGCCCCGGCGCAACGTGACGATCGAGGAAGTCGGCAACGCCGCTGCATTCCTGTGCTCTGACCTCTCGTCCGGCATCACCGGGGAGATCATGTACGTCGACGCCGGCTACAGCACGGTCGGCGTGCCGCCACTCGACGAGCCCGCCGCGGGCTGAGGGTCGTCTCGAAGGAGCGGGTCGGGCGCCGTGTGGCTTATGCGGGACCGGTGTGCCCGTCTCGCTTCATGGCTCGCCTCACCGCGCCTTGATCACTCAGCTCGTTGACCCACGTGAGCGGCTGACCGATCGGGAGCGTGTCGGGTGGCCCGCGGAGGGGAACAGCGCAGCGAGCGGAGCCCCGAGGGCGAAGCCCGAGGGGTCGCCGCGCTATGGCGAGCCGAGACTGGCGAGGCGGGTTGGCGCGGCGACGAAGCGAGCAGTCCCCGGAGCGGCGCCACCCGACCTGCTCCTTCGAGACCGTGGTCAGCGCTTGAGTGCCGGCTCGCCGAGGATGCCATCCTCGTTGCCGAGCCGGCCGACCACGACCGCGCAGCAGGAATCGCCGAACACGTTGACCGTGGTGCGGCACATGTCGAGGATGCGGTCGACCGCGAGCACCAGGCCGATGCCCTCGAGCGGCAGGCCGACCGCGCCGAGGATCACGGCGATGCCGACCAGGCTGGCCGACGGGATGCCGGCGATGCCGATGCCTGTCAGCAGCGCGCCGAGCACCACGACGAACTGCTGCGCCAGACTCAGGTCCACGCCGTAGGCCTGGGCGATGAACATCACGACGACGCATTCGTAGAGCGCGCTGCCGTCGGTGTTGACGTTCGCGCCGATCGGCAGCACGAAGCTGGTCACGCGCCGCGGCACGTGGGCGCGCTCTTCCATGCATTCGATCGTCACCGGCAGCGTGGCCGCCGACGAGCTGGTCGAGAACGCGGTGGTCAGCGCCGGCGCCATCGCCTGGTAGTGCTTCAGCGGCGAGACGCGCGCGATCAGCCGCAGGATCAGCGGCAGCGTCACCAGCGCGTGGGTCAGCAGGCCGAGCAAGACGCAGGTGAAAAACACCGCGAGCGGCCGCACCGCACTCCAGCCGGTCTGCGCGACGACCTCGGCGACCAGGCCGAACACGCCGATCGGCGCGAAGCGCATCACCAGGTGCGTCAGCCGGATCATGACTTCGTACAGGCCCTGCCAGAAGCCGCGCTGGCCGCGGGCGAGCTCTTCCGGCAACTGGCTGACCATGTAGCCGAACAGCAGCGCGAAGCAGATCAGGCCGAGCATCTGGCCCTGCGCCGCCGCGGCGAAGATGTTCGGCGGGAACAGCAACAGGATCACCTGGGCGAAATCGCCACCGCCGCGCCCGGACATCTGCTTCTCGACCTCGGCGGTGGACGCGTCGAGCCCCATCAGCGCCTTCGCCGGCTGGCCGTCGACGATGCCGGGGGAGAACAGGTTCACGAACAGCAGGCCGGTCAGGATGGCGATCAGGCCGCTGCCGGCGTAATAGCCGAGCGTCAGGATGCCCATGCGGCCGAGCGCGGCGCCGCGCACGGAAGACAGGCCGTTGATGATCGCCGCCACGATCAGCGGCACGACCAGCATCTTCAGGGCGTTCAGGAACAGCGTGCCGAGGAAGTCGTACACCGGCACGGCCGCGCCTTGGGGGCCGCTGAACGTGCCGGCCGCGATGGCCAGCAGCAGCGCCAGACCGACCTGCCAGTGGAACGCGAGCTTGGGCATGCCGGTACTTTAGCGGAGGCCGGGCGTTACTCGAGCGGCGACGGCGCGGCCTGCGGCGGCTGCACGATCTCCACCTTCGCGCGCTTCTCCAGGTCGGCGCGGTAGGCGTCGAACTCGGCGCCGGCGGAGCTTTCCTTCATCCGCGCCAGCTGCTGGGCGCGGTCCGCGGGCGCGGCCGCCACCCAGTCGCCGTCCTGCACGACGGTCGACACGACCACCGCGACATCGCCATTGGGCAGCGCGACCGTCGTGCGGCTGGCTGCGCCGGCCACCGGGCGCGGCATCCCGAACAGCGCTTCGACGATGCGCGGGTCGACGTCGGCAACGCCACGCTTCACCAGCCCCGGCGCCTTCAGCGCGGCTTTCTTCTGCGTGACGACCTGCTCCAGGGCGCGGCCGGCGCCCAGCGCCGACAGCGCATCCGCCGCCTCGGTGGCGGCGCGGGTGCGCGCGGCCTCGAGTTTCAGCTGTTCGCGGATCGCGCCGGCGACCTCGCCCAGCTCACGCTGGCGCGGCGCCTCGTACTCCTGCTTGCGCAGCACGATGATGCGGTTCTCGCCGGCCGGGACCGGGCGGCTGTTCTCGCCCCCCTTCACCACTTCGTCGGCGAACGCGGCGTCACGGACGGCCGCTTCCGCGGCGATGCCCGTACCCTCGCCGCGCGCGAACCAGTCGGTCGTCTGGACCACCAGGCCGGAAGCCTGCGCCACCGGATCAAGCGAGCCGGGCGACTCGAACGCGGTCTGCTCGATCTTCTCCGACAGCTCCTGGTAGCGGCGCTCGGCGTCGCGCTGGCGATAGGCGGCCAGCAGTTCGGCCTGCACCCCGGCGTCCTCGAACGGTCTGGTGCGCGCCTCGTGCACGTCTTCCAGCTTGATCAGGTGCCAGCCGAACTCGGTCTCGACCGGGCCGCTGATCTCGCCCCTCTTCAGGCCGAACAGGGCCTGCTCGAACTTCTCCAGCATCTGGCCGCGGCGCACCCAGCCGAGGTCGCCGCCCTGCGCCTTGGAGCCGGGATCGTCGGACTGCGACGACGCCAGCGACGCGAAGTCCGCGCCCTGCGAAATCTTCTGCGCCAGGCCCTCGATGCGCCGCTTCGCCTCGTCCTGGTTCGCGCCGAAATTCACCAGGATGTGGCGCGCCTTGCGCTCCTCGACCGCGGTGAAGCGGGCGGCCTTGTCGGCGTCGTACAGCACTTTCAGCACTTCGGGCTCCGGGGCCGGGGCCGGCGGCAGCGCGTCGAGCGCCAGTTCGACATAGGCGACCTTCAGGCGTTCCGGCGCCTGGAAGCTGGCCGGCTGGTCCTGATAGCGTTTCTGCACGTCGGCGTCGAGGATCTGCACCTGCGGCAGGTAGCGTGCCGCTTCGAACGTCGCATACGCGAGCCAGCGCTGCTGCTGGTCGAGGCGGAAATACTGCTCGGCGTCGGCGGGCGCGGCGAACCCGCTGGCCAGGATGCCCTCGCGCATCTGGTCCACGACGATGGCGTCGCGCATCTGCTGCTCGAAGCGCTCCAGCGAGTACCCCTGCGCCGCGAGGCGGCTGCGGTAGGACTCGGTCGAGAAGCGCCCGTTCTCCTGGAACGCCGGAATCTTCTCGATCGATTCGAACAGCATCGCGTCCGAAGCGCGATAGCCCTCGTCGCGCACATGCTGGCGCAGCAGCGCTTCCTGCACCATGTCGGCCAGCACTCTTTCCTGGAAGCGGGGCTTGTCGATCAGGTCTTCGCGAAAGCCCGGACCCATCAGCGCCTGCAACTGCTGCAGGCGCTGGTCGTACCCGGCGCGGAACTGCGATTCCTTGATCTTGGTGTCGCCGACCTTGGCGACGACCGGGTCCGCGCCGCCGCCGCGGAAGGTATCGATGCCGAAAAAGGCGAACGGGATGACGATAATGCCGACGATGAACCAGGTGAACGGTCCGGTCAGGCGGTCGCGAAGGTCCTGAAGCATTGCTCTACCCCTTGGAACAGACGGGCCTCAAAACAGACGGGGCGCCCGCAGCGCCCCGTGAACCTCGTCAAAACTGAAACTGGCGGAGCGGACGGGACTCGAACCCGCGACCCCGTGCGTGACAGGCACGTATTCTAACCAGCTGAACTACCGCTCCGAATCCTTGAAATCTGGTGGGTGCTGACGGGCTCGAACCGCCGACCTACGCCGTGTAAAGGCGCCGCTCTACCAACTGAGCTAATCACCCCACATAAACAACTACTAAATCAATTCAGGGCATCTTTCAATGCTTTGCCTGGACGGAACTTGGGAACCTTGGCAGCCTTGATTTTAATCGCAGCGCCAGTGCGCGGATTACGACCGGTGCGCGCTGCCCGTTTACCGACCGCAAATGTACCAAAACCTACGAGTGACACCGAGCCACCTTTTTTCAAAGTGGTTTTGACCGCTCCAATAGTCGATTCCAACGCGCGCGTAGCAGCCGCCTTGGAAATATCTGCATGTTTCGCAATGTGCTCAATCAGTTCGGTTTTATTCACAAAGACCC
>JBOICR010000036.1:0-5323 GCA_050740195.1 Nevskiaceae bacterium
CGTCAGACCTGCATCTTTCCGCCGGCGTGGAACCGATGATCCGCGTCGACGGCGATGTCAAGCGCATCAACTTGCCGCCGCTGGACCACAAGCAGGTCCATGACATGGTGTACGACATCATGAACGACAAGCAGCGCAAGGCCTGGGACGAGTTCTACGAAACCGATTTTTCCTTCGAAATTCCCGGCCTGGCGCGCTTCCGCGTCAACGCCTTTACCCAGAATCGCGGCTCGGGCGGCGTGTTCCGGACCATTCCTTCGAAGATCCTGTCGCTCGAGGACCTCAAGTGCCCGTCGATCTTCAAGGACATCGCCGGCTACCCGCGCGGCCTGGTGCTGGTCACCGGGCCCACCGGCTCGGGCAAGTCCACCACGCTGGCCGGCATCGTCAACCACATCAACGAGAACGAGCCCGGCCACATCCTGACGGTCGAAGATCCGATCGAGTTCGTGCACACCTCGAAGAAGTGCCTGATCAACCAGCGCGAGGTGCACCGCGACACGCTCGGCTTCAACGAATCGCTGCGCTCGGCGCTGCGCGAGGACCCCGATTGCATCCTGGTCGGCGAGATGCGCGACCTCGAGACCATCCGCCTGGCGATGACCGCCGCCGAGACCGGCCACTTGGTGTTCGGCACGCTGCACACCACCTCGGCCGCCAAGACCATCGACCGCGTGATTGACGTGTTCCCGGCGGCGGAAAAGGAAATGATTCGCGCGATGCTGTCGGAGTCGCTGCGCGCGGTCATTTCGCAGACGCTGCTGAAGAAGAAAGGCGGCGGCCGCGCCGCGGCGCACGAGATCATGATCGGCAACCCGGCGATCCGGAACCTGATCCGCGAAGCCAAGGTCGCGCAGATGTACTCGGCGATCCAGACCGGCCAGAAGGACGGCATGCAGACGCTCGACCAGTGCCTCAAGGACCTGGTCAAGAAAGGCCTCGTGGACAAGGAAGAGGCGCGCAGCAAGGCGGCGGATCCGAACAACTTCCAGGTTTAACGGGCGGACGGCGCCGCACGGAGGCGAGCGATGGAACGCGAACAAGCAATCAAGCTGGTCCAGCAGCTGCTGACGCTGATGAAGCAGAAGAACGGCTCCGACCTGTTCATCTCGGCGGGCTTCCCGCCGGCCATCAAGGTGGACGGCCAGATGACGCCGGTGATGGAGAAGCCGCTGACCGGCGAGGCCTCCGCGATCATCATGCGCTCGCTGATGACCGACCGGCAGGTCAAGGAGTTCGAGTCCACCAACGAGTGCAACTTCGCGATCGCGCCGCCGAACATCGGCCGCTTCCGCGTCAACGCCTTCGTCCAGCAAGCCCGGGTCAGCGGCGTGCTGCGCACGATCAACACCACCATCCCGACCTTCGACTCGCTCGGCCTGCCCGAACAGCTCAAGAAGATCGTGATGGAGAAGCGCGGCCTGGTGCTGATGGTCGGCGGCACCGGCTCGGGCAAGAGCACCTCGCTCGCGGCGATGATCGGTTACCGCAACGAAAACACCAAGGGCCACATCATCACGATCGAGGACCCGATCGAGTACGTGCACCCGCACCGGGGCTGCATCGTCAACCAGCGCGAGGTGGGCACCGACACGTTCTCCTGGGAGAACGCGCTGAAGAACACGCTGCGCCAGGCGCCCGACGTCATCCTGATCGGCGAGATCCGCACCCAGGAAGGCATGGAATACGCGGTCAACTTCGCCGAAACCGGCCACCTCGTGCTCGCCACGCTGCACGCCAACAGCTCGAACCAGGCCTTGGACCGCATCATCAATTTCTTCCCGGAGGGAAAGCGCGAGCAGTTGCTGATGGACCTGTCGCTCAACGTCAAGTCCATCATCTCCCAGCGCCTGGTGCGCAAGGAGGGCGGCGGCCGCGTCGCGGCGATGGAGATCCTGCTGAACAGCCCGCTGATCGCCGACCTGATCTTCAAGGGCGAAGTTGCCGGCATCAAGGAAGTGATGAAGGCGTCGGGCGAGCAGGGCATGATCACGTTCGACCAGTTCCTGTTCAACCTGTTCGAAAGCGGTGCGATCAGCTACGACGAGGCGGTACGCAACGCCGACTCGCAGAATGAAGTGCGTCTCGACATCAAGTTGAAGTCCAAGCGCGCGAAGCAGAACCTGATGGAAGACGAGCAGGTCAAGAAGATGCAGATGAAGGAAGAGGAAAAGCCCCTGATGGGCGGTCGCCGGTAATTGTAGGAGCGCCTCGCCATGAGCACGCCAGCACCCGCCGCCGCAACGCAGCCGTTCGCGAAGCTGCTGCCCTACCTGAATCTCGCGGTGCAGAAGAACGCCTCGGACATCTTCTTCACGGCCACCGCGCCGGCGATGCTGAAGGTGGAAGGCGACATGCTGCCGGTCGGCAAGCAGCAGTTGACCGCCGAGTTCATCCGCGACCTCGCGCTGTCGATCCTGACGCCGGACCAGGTCGCCCACCTGCGCAGCAACCTCGAGCTGGACCTGGCGCTGCAGGCCGGCAACCTCGGCCGGTTCCGCGTCAACATCTTCCACCAGCGCAACGTGCTGGGCATGGTGCTGCGCTACGTCAAGAGCACGGTGCCGACGCTAGAAGAGCTCGGCGTGCCCGACGTGCTGAAAGAGCTGATCATGCATAAACGCGGCATGCTGCTGATGGTCGGCGCGACCGGCTCGGGCAAGTCGACCACGCTGGCGGCGATGATCAACCATCGCAACCAGAACAAGAGCGGCCACATCCTCACGATCGAGGACCCGATCGAGTTCCTGCACCCGAACCAGAAGTCGATCATCAACCAGCGCGAAGTCGGCCAGGACTCGCACAGCTACGAGAACGCGCTGAAGAGCTCGCTGCGCGAGGCGCCGGACGTGATCCTGATCGGCGAGATCCGCAAGCGCGACACGATGGAGGCCTGCATCCAGCTGGCCAACACCGGCCACTTGTCGATCTCGACGCTGCACGCCAACAACGCCTACCAGGCGCTGCAGCGCATCGTGAACCTGTACCCGGACGACCTGCGCGACCAGCTCTACATGGACTTGTCGCTGACGTTGCGCGCGATCGTTTCGCAGCGCCTGGTCAAGCGCAAGGACGGCAAGCGCTGCGCGGCGATCGAGATCATGCTCAACACGCCGTACATCGCGGACCTGATCCTGAAGAAGCGCATCGACGAGGTGAAGGAGGCGATGAACCAGTCCTCCGACCGCGGCATGCTGACCTTCGACAACTCGCTCTTCGCCCTCTACAAGGAAGACAAGATCGAGCTGGAGGAGGCGCTGGTCAACGCCGACTCGCGCACCAACCTCGAGGCGAAGATCAACTTCGGCGGGTAGGCACCAAAAGGGGACGCACACTATTAAAAAAGGTGTGCGTCCCCTTTGTGTTGGAGTGGCGCGCCCGGAGAGATTCGAACTCCCGACCCCCAAGTTCGTAGCCTGGTGCTCTATCCAGCTGAGCTACGGGCGCGCGGTTGACACGACTCGCGCCGGGAGCCGGCGCGGGGCGCGCATTATAGGGAGGGCCGGGCCGCCGGGCAAAGCACCCGGCCTTCGGGGCTCAGTGCGTGGCGGACCGGACGCCGGGGAGGTCCCGGCGCCGGGCCTTGAACTCGGACGGGCTGATGCCGTGGCGGTGCAGCAGCTTGTACAGGTCGGTGCGATTGCGCCCGGCCAGGCGCGCCGCCCGGCTGATGTTGCCGCCCGCCAGCTCCAGCACCTGGCGCAGGTACGTGCGCGTGAACTCGGCGCGCGCCTCGTCGAACGAAGGCAGCCCGCCGCCGGGGTCGCCGAGCGACCGGCGCACCAGTGCCGCGCTGATGACGCGGCCGGGCGAGAGCCCCGCGTGCTGCTCGACGGCGCCGAACAGCTGTCGGACGTTCCCCGGCCAGGCCGCTGCCACCAGCATTTCCATCGCCTCGGGCGAGTAGACCCGCCGCGGGGCGCCGCCGTCGGCCAGCTGCTGCAAGCGGCGTGCAACCAACGGTGCGATGTCCTCGCGCCGCTCATCGAGTCCGGGCAGGCGCAGCTGCGCGCCGTTGAGGCGGTCGTACAGGTCCCGGCGGAACGCGCCGGATGCGACGCGCGCCTCGAGCTCGGTCCGGGTCGCGGCGAGCACGCGGGCGCCGGCCGGGCGGCCCTGGGTCTCCTGCAGCAGGCGCAGCAGGCGCACCTGCTGTTCGCTGGTCCGGTCGCCGATCTCGTCAAGGAACACGCTGCCGCCCTCGGCGCTGCGGAACAGCCCGGCGTGGTCGTTCTGCGTGGTGACGACGACGAAGGGCCGCGTGGCACGCGCGCTGGCGGCGTGAATCGCGCGGGCCAGGGTTTCCTTGCCGGTGCCGGCGGCGCCGGTGATCAGCGCGTCGGAGTCGGTCCTGGCAATGCGGCGGGCGTCCTCGAGCACCACCTTGAGGATCGGGCTGCGTGTAACGAATCCGGCGGCCCAGTCGTCCATTGCTCCCCTGCCACGAGTTTGCGAACAGTCGAGCCAATAGACGCGCGGTGTCGCGGCGAGTTCCGTCGACGCTGAATGGCGACAGTTTTTCCTGGCGGGCGAACCTGCGGCTCAGCCTTCGGCAAAGGCGTCGAAACGGCCTTCCTTCAGGGCGGCCGTCGCGGCGTGGCCCAGCGCCTTCATCGCGACCTGGTACGGCGCCGAGCCGAGGCTGATGCGCCGCACGCCGGCGTCGGCGAGCTCCTTCAGGCTGAAGGACTGGCCCGGCATGCCGATCATGAAGCTGAGCGGGCGCTTCAGCGCGCCGGCAACGCGCCGCACGGCCGCGAGATCAGGCAGTGCGGGCGCGAACAGTACGTCGGCGCCGGCCTGCTCATAGGCTTTCAGCCGCGCGATCGTGTCCTCGAGGTCGGGGCGCTTGCGCAGGAAGTTCTCGCAGCGGCCGGTGAGCGTGAACGGGAACGGCAGCGACCGCGCCATTTCCGCCGCGGCGGCGATGCGCCGCGTCGCCAGGGCCAGGTCGTAGATCGGATTCGCCGGATCGCCCGAGTAATCCTCGATCGAGCCGCCCACCGCGCCGTTCTGGGCGGCGAGGCGGATCGTTTCGGCGGCCTGCTCCGGCTCGGCGCCGAAGCCGTTCTCCAGGTCCGCCGACAGCGGCAGCGACGTCGACGCCGCGACCGCCTGCACATGCGCCATGACCTGCTCGCGGGTCAGCTGGCCGTCGCGCCTGCCCAGCGTCGCCGCCGACGCACCGCTCGACGTGGCCAGTGCCTCGTAGCCCAGGCGCTCGAACAGGCGTGCCGAGCCGCCGTCGAACGGATTGGGCATCAGGAACGCGCCGGCGCGCTGGTGCAGCGCCTGGAACTTGAGGGCTTTGTCGTGCTGCGAG
>JBOICR010000037.1:0-1930 GCA_050740195.1 Nevskiaceae bacterium
CGCGCAGCGGCTGTGGAAAGTAGCGCTGCAGCGCGGTGGCGATGAACGGGTCTTCCGGCACGTCGGAGGCCAGCACCAGGTCGTACAGCTCCATCTTGTTGTAGGCCAGCAGCACCGCGAGTTCGGGGGTGGTGAGCCCGCTGCCGGCCTGCCGCCGCTCGGCGATGACCTCGTCCGAGGGCAGGAATTCGATCTTGCGGTTGAGCCGGCCAGCGCCGCCCAGGTGCCGCAGGTAGCGGGCCTGTTCGTCGAGCAGTTCCATGCCGCGCGCGCGGGTCACGCCCAGCACCTGGTTCTGGAAGTAGTTGTCGCGCAGCACCAGCCTGCCCACATCCTCGGTCATTTCGGCCAGCAGCTTGTCGCGCTGCTTGCCGGTCAATTCGCCCTCACCCACCACGCTGTTGAGCAGAATCTTGATGTTGACCTCGTGGTCCGAGCAGTCGACGCCGGCCGAGTTGTCGATCGCGTCGGTGTTGATCAGCCCGCCGCGCAGCGCATACTCGATGCGGCCGCGCTGCGTGCAGCCGAGGTTGCCGCCTTCGGCCACCACCTTGCAGCGCAGCTCGGCGCCGTTGACACGAATGGTGTCGTTCGCCTTGTCGCCGACATCGGCGTGCGTCTCGGCGCTCGACTTGATGTAGGTGCCGATGCCGCCGTTGTAGAACAGGTCGGCCGGCGCGAGCAGGATCGCGCGCATCAACTCGTTCGGCGTCAACTGTTCGGCCTCGATGCCGAGCGCGCTGCGCGCCTGGGCAGGCAGCACGATGGCCTTGGCCGTGCGCGGCCAGATGCCGCCGCCTTCCGAGATCAGCTGCGCGTTGTAGTCGGCCCACGAGGAGCGCGGCAGCTGGAACAGGCGCTCACGCTCGGCGAAGCTCGCCTCGGCGTCGGGGGCGGGGTCGATGAAGATGTGCCGGTGGTCGAACGCCGCCAGCAGCCGGATGTGGCGCGACAGCAGCATGCCGTTGCCGAACACGTCGCCCGACATGTCGCCGATGCCGGCGACGCTGAAGTCCTCGTTCTGGATGTCGCGCCCCCTGGGATTTTCCGCGGAGGCCATCTCGCGGAAATGGCGCTGGACCGATTCCCAGGCACCGCGCGCGGTGATGCCCATCTTCTTGTGGTCGTAGCCCGCGCTGCCGCCGGAGGCAAACGCATCGCCGAGCCAGAACCGATACTCGGCGGCCATCGCGTTGGCGATGTCGGAAAACGTCGCCGTGCCCTTGTCGGCGGCGACGACCAGATAGGCGTCGTCGTCGTCGTAGCGCACGACTGCCGGCGGGGCGACGATGCGGTCGCCGACGCGGTTATCGGTGAGATCGAGCAGCCCGCGCAGGAAAGTCCGGTAGCAAGCCACGCCCTGCCTGGCCCACTCGTCGCGGTTGGCCGGATCGCCTTTCTTCACCACGAAGCCGCCCTTGGCGCCGACCGGGACGATCACGGTGTTCTTGACCATCTGCGCCTTCATCAGGCCCAGCACCTCGGTGCGGAAATCCTGGCGCCGGTCCGACCAGCGCAGGCCGCCGCGCGCGACTTTGCCGCCGCGCAGGTGGATGCCCTCCACTTCCGGCGCGTAGACGAAGATCTCGAACATCGGCAGCGGCGCAGGCAGCTCCGGCACGTTTTTCGGATCGAGTTTCAAGCTGACGTAAGACTTGCTGCGGCCTTCGCCATCGCTCTGGTAGTAATTGGTGCGCAGTCCGGCGCGGATCACCCCGAGGAAGGCGCGCAGCACGCGATCGGCATCCAGGCTCGCGACCTGGTCCAGCGCTTCATCCAGCGCCTGCCCGAATTTCTGTTCGCCCAGACGGCGCGCCGCCTCGTCGCGCCCGGGATCGAAGCGCGCCTCGAACAGCGCCACCAGCAGGCGCGCGATCGCCGCGTGCTCGGCCAGCAACTGCTCCATGTACGACTGGCTGGACGGCAAGTC
>JBOICR010000038.1:0-9851 GCA_050740195.1 Nevskiaceae bacterium
TGCGCGGTGATGTTCACCGACGTGCGCGGCTTCACCGCGATGGCGGAGGCGCTGCCGCCCGATTCCGTCGTGCGCATCCTGAACGAGCACCTCAATTCGCTGACCGAGATCGCGCACCGCCACCAGGGCACGGTGTTCAACATGACCGGTGACGGATTGCTGATCGGCTTCGGCGTGCCGATCGCCGTGCCGGAGCCTTGCCGGCTGGCGGTCGACGCCGCGCGGGCGATGCAGCGCGGGTTCGGCGCGTTCGCCAATTCCGTCCAGCGGCGCCACCAGCTCGTGATCGGCCTGGGCATCGGCATCAGCTACGGGCCGGTGATCATGGGCAACGTGGGCTCCGAGCGCTTCGCCGCCTTCACCATCATTGGCGACACCGTCAACATCGCGGCGCGCATCCAGGAGCAGACCGCGCCGGGCGGCATCATGGTGACGCAGCGCGTGCGCGAGGCGGTTCCCGACGTCGGCGAGTCGTGCGCGCCGGCGCGCGTCGCGCTGAAGGGCAAAGTGCAGGACGAGCTGGTGTTCAGCCTGGCCGTGGCCTGAGGACGCGCCCATGGCCCTGCGCATCCTGATCATCGACGACCACGACGAGTTCCGCGCGCTGCTGCGCCAGCACCTGCTCACGCGCTGGCCCGCAGCGCAGCTGATCGAGCACGACCCGCCGCGCGACGCGGCGCTGGCCGCCGACTTCGCCGGCGACAACCTCGACCTCGTGCTGCTCGACTACCAGTTCGGCGGCGGCGAGAACGGGCTCGATTACCTGAAGCGCTTCCGCGCGCAACCCGGCTTTCCGCCGGTGATCATGCTGACCGCCGCCGGCAACGAGGACCTCGCGGTCGACGCGATCCGCGCCGGCGCGGCGGACTACATCCCCAAGCAGACGATGACGCACGAACGCCTGATCGCGTCGGTGCAGAAGATCGTCGAAGCCCGCGCCAAGCCGGCGGTGGTCGCGCACGAAACGCCGGCCGGCGAGCAGCCGCCGGCGGGCCTGCAGATTCCGGGCTGCCAGCTGCTGCGGCGCCTGGCCGAGGGCGGCGCCGGCACGATCTATCTCGCGCGCCGGCAGGCCACCGGCGAGACCGTGTGCGTGAAGGTGATGGCACAGCGCCTGCCCACCGGCGAGGAGTCGAAGGAGGCGCAGCGGCTGTCGCGCGAGTACGACGCGATCTCGCGCGTCGACAGCCCGCGCATCGTGCGCCTGCACGAGCTGGGGATCTGCGACGGGCACGTCTACCTGGTGATGGAGTACTTCCCGAACGGCAGCCTGCGCGACCTGCTGCTGGGCCCGCTGCCGCGCGCCGACGCGCTGGGCTACCTGCAGCAGGTGACGAACGCGCTGGAGATCGTCCACCGCGCCGGCATCCTGCACCGCGACCTCAAGCCCGCGAACATCATGCTGCGCACCGACAGCAGCATCGCGCTGATCGATTTTGGCACCGCCAAGTTCGCCGCCGGCCATGCGCACACGCTGACCGCGACCGGCTCGGTGGTGGGCACGCCGAACTACATGAGCCCGGAGCAGTGCTCGGGCCTCGTGCTGACGCAGGCCAGCGACCTCTATGCCGTCGGCATCCTGATGTACGAGATGCTGACCGGCACGCTGCCGTACGAGGCCGCGACGCCGCTGGCGGTGCTGTACAAGCACCAGTACGCGCCGCTGCCGCAGCTGCCGCCGGCGCTCGCCGACCTGCAGCCGATCCTCGACAAGCTGCTCGCCAAGCGGCCCGAGGACCGCTACACCCGTGCGCGCGACGTTGCCCGCGTGATCGAGGACGTGCTTCAGCCCTAAGGCTGCCTCTCCCAGATCCGCCTGACGGTCTGGGCCAGCGTCATCGGGTCGAACGGCTTGGCGATCACGTCGAGCGCGCCGAGGGTGCGGAACGCGCTGACTTCCTGCGGCTGGACCTTGGCGGTCATGAAGATGACCGGGACGCGCGGCAGTGCGGTGTTTTCGCGCAGCGCCGTCAGCGTCGCGGGGCCGTCCTGCCCCGGCATCATGACGTCCATCAGGATCAGCTGGGGCGAGAACTCCTCGACCGCGCGTGGCGCGGCCAGGCCCGAGGCGCACTCGTGAACCTTGAAGCCACCGAGCGACTCCAGCGCCAGGCGCACGATCTGGCGGATGTCCGCCTCGTCGTCAACCAGCAGTATGCGTTCCAGCGGCGGCAGCGGCATGCGGGCGTTCCGGGTTGGCGATCAGGCGTTTGGCGGTGATGGCGAGCTCGTCGAGGCTCGCGCGCGATTTCGACAGGGTTACGGCGACACGGCTGGCAGCGGAGCCCGGCAGCGGCGTCTCCGAGAACACCAGGATCGGCGTGCGCGGCTGGTGCTCATGCAGCACGGCCACCAGCTCGGCGCCCGAGCCGTCCGGCAGGCCGAGGTCGAGGATCGCGAGCGCGAAGCGCTGCGTCGCCGCCAGCTCGCGGCCCTGGGCGACGGTGCGCGCGACCGTCACCGGCGCGATGTCCTCGAGCAGCCGTCGCAACAGCTCGGCCATCGCGTGGTCGTCTTCGACCACCAGCACCGGTGTCTCGGCGCCCTGGCCGTGTGCGACCGTGGTCCCGGCGCTCTCGACCGGCAGCGTGAACTCGAAGCGCGTCTCGCCGGCGCGGGACGCGAACGCGATCTGGCCGTCCATGCGCTCGATCAGCGCCTTGCAGATCGACAGGCCGAGGCCGGTGCCGCCCTTCTCGCGCGTGTTGGTGCTGTCGGCCTGGTAGAACTTCTGGAAAATCCGCGACTGGCTCGCCTCGGGGATGCCGGGGCCGTGGTCGGTGACCCGCACGCGCGCCTGGCCGTCGCTGGCCAGCACGTCGATCTCGATGGTGCCGCCCTCCGGGGAGAACTTGATCGCGTTGGACAAGAGGTTCGTCAAGACCTGCGTCAGGCGCTGCTCGTCGCCGTGGACCCGCAGGCCGGGCGCTCGATCGCGCCGCACCAGCTTGACCGAGCGCGTCGCCGCGAGGCCCTCGGCCGTCTGCGTGGCCTCGGCCGCCAGCGCGTCGAGGTCCACCGACTTCATGGTGAAACGCATCTTGCCGGCCTCGATCTTCTCCATGTCGAGGATGTCGTTGACCAGCAGGATCAGGCGCTGGGCGTTGCGCTGCGCGATGTCCACCAGCGACTTGGCCTGCGCGGGCAGCACGCCGGCCACGCCGCCGGCCAGCAGGCCGAGCGAGCCACGGATCGACGTCAGCGGCGTGCGCAGCTCGTGGCTGACCGTGGAGACGAACTCGTTCTTCAGCTGCTCGACTTCCTTCTGGTGGGAAAGATCGTTGGCCACGAACACGAAGCCGTGGATCTCGCCGGAGTCGGCTTCCAGCGGCACCACCGACACGCTGGCCGGGAAGCGCGAGCCGTCCTTGCGCACCATCAGCCACTCGCGGTGGTCCGGGTAGCCGAGGCGCGGCATCGCCAGCAGTGTGTCGACGCCCGCGGTCGGCTCGACCGCATGGTTGCGGGTCAGCTGCTCGGCGTGGCGCTTGAGCTCGACTCGTTCGTGGAACGCGGCCGGCGTGAGGCGGCCGCACACTTCGGCCTCGCCGTAGCCGAGCCATTTCTCGCCGGTCTGGTTGAAGCGCGTGATCACGCCGGCCGGATCGGTCGAGTAGATCGCCACACTGGTGTGGTCGAGGATCATCGTGGTCAGCGTCAGCGCCTGCTGCACGCGCTGCTCCTGCGCGACCAGCTTCTGTCCCATGCTCTCGGCCTCGGTCAGCAGGTTGGCGGACGACTGCAGCAGGCCGATGGCAACCAGCCAGTGCGCGACGAACTTGCCCAGGTGCGACATCGCGACGAATTCGTCGAGCGGCTGCGACGACCACGCCATCACGCCGGCGTGCATCGAAAAGTACAGCGCGAGCGCGATGCCCAGGCGCCCCGCCAGGGCGGGATCCATCTCCGGGTGTTCACGCCAGGCCGCCAGGCCCGCCGCCACCATCACCGCGGTCGCGATCAGCTCGAAGGGCCGGTGCAGCAGGAGCTGCGGCCACACCACCTGGGTTGCCGGCAGCATCGCCAGCGCCGGCAGCAGCGCGGCGAACACGCCGATCGTGATGCCCCAGATCCACAGTTCCTGCGAGCGCGCACCGCGTGCCGTCACCGGCTCCCTGTGGCGCGTCATGCCCATCAACAGGTAGCCGCCCAGCAGCACCGAGCTCGCCACCCAGGTGCGCGTGCCGAGGTTGTCGGGGTCGCCGTGGCCCTGCAGGCTGACCGCCGCGTGCAGGCCGTCGAGCAGGCCGCTGGCGAGGAAGCCCGCGCCCAGCCACAGGAACATCGGCTGCGGCCGCGACTGGTAGCGCACGAACGCCTGCAGGCTGCAAAACGCGGCGATCAGGGCGGTCGCGAGGTCGAGCAACGCGTGGTCGGCGCTCGAGCGCAACACCAGCAGCGGCGGCGCGAGGAACGTGGCGAGCGGAAAGGCGACCGCCGCCAGCGCGTAGGTGATCAGGCGCCGCGTGCGATCGGCCCCCGGCGCAGGCGCCGGGTGTCCCGCGGGAGTCGGGTGCGCGGACGGCATGGAATTCATCTTACGGGACTGCCGCGGGCAGGGCCGTAGCAAACAGGTCGTAGGTGTCGGCGTGGGTGACTTTCGCCCGCAGCCGCTGCCCGACCTTGAACTTCGCGCCCGAGAGCGACACCTGCCCGTCGATCTCGGGCGCGTCGGCGTGGCTGCGGCCGATCGCGGTGTCACCCTGGACTTCGTCGACCAGGACCTCGATCGTCTTGCCGACCTTGGCCGCCAGCCTGGCCTCGCTGATGCCGGCCTGGGCCTGCATGAAGCGGTGGTAGCGCTCTTCCTTCACTTCCTCGGGTACCGCGCCCGGCAACGCGTTGGCGGCGGCCCCTTCGACCGGTGAGTACTTGAAGCAGCCCACGCGATCGAGCTGTGCCTCCTCGAGCCAGTCGAGCAGCGTCTCGAAGTCCTCCTCGGTCTCGCCCGGGAAGCCGACGATGAACGTGCTGCGCACGGTCAGGTCGGGGCAGATCTTGCGCCAGGCGGCGAGCCGCTCCAGCGTGTCCTCGGCCGCGGCCGGGCGGCGCATCGCCTTGAGTACCGTGGGCGAGGCGTGCTGGAACGGGATGTCGAGGTACGGAAGGATCCTGCCCTCGGCCATCAGCGGGATCGCGTGGTCGACGTGCGGGTACGGATAGACGTAGTGCAGGCGCACCCATGCGCCCCCGTTCTTGCCGGAAAGTTCGCCGAGGCCCTTGCACAGGTCGAGGAAGCGCGTTTCGTATTCGTAGCCCTTCCAGGTCGACCGTGCGTATCTCAGATCGCTGCCGTATGCGCTCGTGTCTTGGGAAATCACGAGCAGTTCCTGAACACCCGCCTTGAGCAGCTTCTCGGCCTCGCCCAGCACCTCGGCGATCGGCCGGCTGACGAGGCGCCCGCGCATCGACGGGATGATGCAGAAGCTGCACTTGTGATTGCAGCCCTCGGCGATCTTCACGTAGGCGTAGTGCCTGGGCGTGAGCTTGATGCCCTGCGGGGGAATGAGGTCCAGGAACGGATCGTGGGCCGGCGGCACCGCGGCGTGCACCGCGTTCATCACGCCCTTGTAGTCCTGCGGGCCGGTGATCGACAGCACGTCCGGGTACTTCTCGCGGATGACGTGGCTCTTGGGGCCCTTGCCGAGGCAGCCGGTGACGATCACCTTGCCGTTCTGCTCGAGCGCTTCGCCGATCGCGTCGAGCGATTCGGCCACCGCGGCATCGATGAAGCCGCAGGTGTTGACCACCACGACGTCGGCCTTGGCGTGGGTCGACACGGTTTCGTAACCCTCGGCCCGCAGCTGGGTCAGGATCCGCTCGGAGTCCACCAGCGCTTTCGGGCAGCCGAGCGACACGAAGCCCACCTTGGGCGGTGACTTGCGGCGGGAGCGGGACGGGGTGGCGACGGCCATAATGGGGGGACTGCTGCGGGGCGGTAGTTTACGGGAAGGGGCGCCGTTCAGCCCGCATTCATCCGGCGCGGCGCACCGTGAGCCCAGTTTCGACATGGGGGTCTGTTCATGAAAACGTTCGCGCGTTCACTGGTCGCCGGGCTGCTGCTGCTGGGCGGCTGCTCCGACGGCGACTCCGAGTCGGGCAAGGTCCAGATCGCGATCACCGACGCCGCCGGCGACTTCTACACGTACGCCGTCGATGTCTCGTCGATCGCCCTCAAGCGCGCGGACGGGGCCCTGATCGAGACGCTGCCCAATGCCACGCGCGTGGACTTCGCCGAGTACGTCGAGCTGGCCGAGCTGTTCACGGTTCGCACCGTTCCGGTCGGGACCTACACCGGCATGCGCCTGACGCTCGACTACACCGGCGCCCAGATCGTGGTCGAGAACACCGCCGGCTCTTCGGCGACGGTGACCGCCGTGAACGAGGCCGGCGCCGCGCTGACCTCGCTGACCGTTGACGTGGACTTCGGCCCGCGCGACCGCATGACCATCGTGCCGGGCGTTCCGGCGCACGTGACGCTGGACTTCGACCTCGCCGCATCGCACCGGCTCAACGACGCCGCCAATCCGACGACCGTCACGGTCCTGCCGGTGCTGTTCGCCGACGCCCAGCTCAACGACGATCGCCCGTACCGCCTGCGCGGCCTGGTCGAGACCGTCAGCGTCCCCGACAATGTGTTCGTGCTCGACCTGCGGCCTTTCGACCGGCGCACCGGCGACTACGGCGACATCCGCGTCGAGGTGACCGACGCCACGGGCTACGAGATCAGCGGCCAGCACTTTGTCGGCGCGCCTGGCCTGCAGGCCCTCGCGGTGCTGCCGCTGCCCGCGCCGGCGGCCGTGTTCGGCCACCTGGACCGTGCCCGCCGCCAGTTCGTCGCGCTGCGCGTGTTCGCCGGAACCGCCGAGCGCGACGGTACCGACGACGTCGTGCGCGGCCACGTGGTCGCGCGTACCGGCAATTCGCTGACGGTGCTGGGGCTGCTCGCCGACCGCGACGAGGACCGTGCGGTGTTCGCCCGCACGATCACGGTGGACGTCACCGGCGCGACCGTGTTCAAGGAAGGCACCGGGCTGGCCGCGATCGGCGACATCTCGGTCGGTCAGAAGATCGACGTGCTCGGCGACCACGACTCGGGCACCGGCGATGCGGCCCACGTCGACGCGCGCTACGTGCGCCTGCGCTTCACCAACCTCGCCGCGACCGTGGTGCAGGTGAGCCCGATGGTGCTCGACCTGCAGGCTTTCGACCGCGTGCCGGTCGGCCGCTTCAACTTCACCGGCACCGGCTCGCCCGATGCCGACCCCGACACCTACCAGGTCGATACCGGCTCGCTGACGCTCGACGGCGTCGCGATCGGCGACCCGGTGCGGGTGCGCGGCTTCGTCGCACCGTTCGGCGCCGCGCCGCCGGACTTCGACGCAGTCACCGTGTTCAACGCATCGCAGATGCCCGCGGGCCTTGGCGTCAACTGGACGTTCCCGGGCAGCCTGGCGGCGTTCCCGGCGCTGGAAGCCGGGCAGATCGTCGTCGACCTCGACAACCCGGACCTCGGCCTGCTGCACCACGTGCGGCGCGGCGGCGTGTTCACCGACCTGACCACGCTGGGCACCGACCTGACGGTCGTGCCCGCGGAGCGGGGCCGGTACGCCATCGCCGAGCGTGGCGCGGTCACGGTGTTCGGCAACTTTGCCGATTTCAGTTCCGCGCTGACGCTGCGCATGGCGGCGGGATCGCGCGCCTGGATCCTGGGCGCCGGCGGGCGCTTCGACGATGCGACCGTCACCTTCACCGCGCCCGGCGCGGCCGTGGTGCTGGTGGCGCCGCCGGGATAAGCGTCCCCGACAGCGCGGCGCCGCGTCGTGTGGACTTGTCCCCCCCGGCGTGCGGAAATACGGGTCCGACCCGATCAGCGGAGCCGCGCATGTCCAGCCACTATCAAATCGACGACCTGAAGAAATTCGGCGACATCGGCAAGCACGGCGCGGAGCACGCCGAGCTGTTCTTCAAGTACTACGGCGCGGTCACCGGGCAGGATGGCGCGCTGACCAAGCGCGAGAAGGCGCTGATCGCGCTGGCCGTCGCGCACTCCGAGAAGTGCCCGTACTGCATCGACGCCTACACCACCGCCAGCCTCGAGGCGGGCGCCAATCCGAAGCAAATGATGGAGGCGGTGCACGTCGCGGCGGTGATGAAGGCCGGCATCACGCTGGCCCACACCATCCAGATGAGCAACCACCTGGACAAGCTGGTCCTGTAAGGGGCGACGCCGGTGCGCGCAACGCTGCTGGCGCTGGCTGTGGCTCTCGCGGGCTGCGCGATGGAATCGCCGTACGTGCCGGCGCCGATTACGGGCGAGGGGACGCCGCTGCACCCGCCGGAGGAGGCGTGGGCGCGGGTGCTGAAGGTGGCGGTCGACAAGACCGGTCGCGTCGACTTCAACGCGGTGCTGGCCAACCACGAGGACCTCGACCGCTACATCGCCTGGATCTACGAGCGCAGCCCCGAGCGCTGGCCGGACTACTACCGCACGCGCGCGCACGTCATCGCCTATCACATCAATGCCTACAACGCGCTCGCGATCTACAACCTGCTGACGGCCGGCGTGCCCGGCGAGCTGTCGGTGCTGGAGCGCAAGCGCCTGTTCAAGGTCCGCAAGGTGCTGGTCGGCGGCCAGCCGATGTCGCTGGACGAATACCACGAGAACGTCGTCCGCGCGCTGGGCGAGCCGCGCCTGCATTTCGCGGTGACCCGCCTGGTGGCGGGCGACCCGGTGCTGGCGCGCGAGCCGTATCGCCCGGCCACCCTCGACCAGCAGCTCGACCACGCGGCGCGCGCGTTCCTCGGCGACCAACGCAACCTGCAGGTGGACGAAAAGCGCCGGCGCATCACGATGTCGCCGCTGATGGAAACCTACCGGCAGGACTTCCTGGGGCGGGCGCCGTCGCTCACCGCGTATGCCGCCGGATTCGTCGACACGCCGCTGCCGGCCGATTACGAGGTCGAGTTCACCGCGTTCGACTGGTCGGTGTACCGCACCGGCCCGGTCGCGGGGCAATGAGCCTCCACATGGATGACGTGAAAACTCCTTCCGGGAACCTTCTCGTGCCTCGGATCGTTCTTGGTAGGCTTGGGGCCGGCGCCGGCGATTCGGCAGCGCGCAGCCGCCGCCCGGGCAAACTTTCAGACAACCCAAGGAGATGAACTCATGAGAAACATGGCAAAAGTCAATGGTGGGGTCCTTGCCGCTGCGGTCGCCGCGGTGTTCGCCATCGCGCCGCTCGGCGTGACGGCGGGCGAGGGCGCGGCGAACGGTCACTGCATGGGCGCCAATGGCTGCAAGGGCCATGGTGCGTGCAAGACCGCAGCCAACGCCTGCAAAGGTCAGAACGCCTGCAAAGGCCAGGGCTTCACGGAGAGCACCAAGGAAGCGTGCGACAAGGCCGGCGGCAAGTTCGAGGACATGGCCATGAAGAAGGACGAGATGAAGAAGGACACGATGAAGGACAAGAAGTAGTCCTGCTTCAGTTCTCGCTTTCGTGAGGCGGCGCCGGCCGCCGTGGCGGCGGTCGGTGCTTTCTCGTGACCTCTTATCCAGGAACCGGCGGCCCGCGTCCGGAGCTCGGCTTCGGACTGGGCCTGCGCCCGGAGCACTACGAAGCCATTCTCGCCGCCTCGCCTCGCGTGGACTGGCTGGAGGTGCTGACCGAAAACTATATGGTCGGCGGCGGCAAGCCGCTGTACTACCTCGACCGCGTGCGCGAGCGCTATCCGCTGGTCATGCACGGCGTTTCGCTTTCCATCGGCGGAACCGACCCGCTGGACCGCGCGTATCTGGCGGAACTGAAGGCCTTGGCCGCGCGCATCGAGCCGGCCTGGATCTCCGACCA
>JBOICR010000039.1:0-10268 GCA_050740195.1 Nevskiaceae bacterium
CGCGAAGCCCGCGCCGCTGCCGAGCAGCGCCGCGCCCAGCGCGCCGCGCTGCGCCGCCCGCGATGACGCCGGGCAAGCGCCACAAGATCTTCGAGCGGCTCAAGGCCGGCAACCCCGCGCCCACGACGGAACTCACCTACCGGACGCCGTTCGAGCTGCTCGTGTCCGTCGTGCTGTCGGCACAGGCCACCGACGTCAGCGTGAACAAGGCCACCGCGAAACTCTTCCCCGCCGCCAACACGCCACAGGCGCTGGCAAGGCTCGGCGAGCAGGGCCTCAGGGAGTACGTCAAGACGATCGGGCTGTTCAACACAAAGGCGAAGAACCTCATCGGCCTGTCGCAGGCGCTGCTCGAGCGTCACGGCGGCGAGGTGCCGCGTACGCGCGAAGCGCTCGAAGCCCTGCCCGGCGTCGGCCGCAAGACCGCCAACGTCGTGCTGAACACGGCGTTCGGCGAGCCAACCATCGCCGTGGACACCCACATCTTCCGCGTCGCCAATCGCACCGGGCTGGCGCCCGGCAAGACGGTGCGCGCGGTGGAAGACGGCCTGGTCAAGACCACGCCACCCGAGTTTGCCAAGAACGCCCACCACTGGCTGATCCTGCACGGGCGCTACGTCTGCAAGGCGCGCCTGCCGGAATGCCCGCGCTGCCCGATCCGCGACCTGTGCGAATACAAGGCCAAAACGACCGCCACTGGATTCCGGCGTTCGACGGAATGACAATGCACACATGAACGACGCCAACTCCGAACTCGAGCTGTTCCGCGACACCGTCAAGCGTTTCCTGAAGGAAAAGGTCGAGCCCCACTACGAGAAGTGGGAGAAGGACGGCATCACGCCGCGCCAGCTGTGGCGTGACATGGGCGACGCCGGGTTGCTGTGCGTGGATGCGCCGGCCGAGTACGGCGGCATCGGCGCGCCGTTCGAGTTCTCCTGCGTCGTGCTCGAGGAAGTCGGGCGCCTGGGCATGGGCGCGCTGGCGGCCAACCTTGCCGTGCACTCCGACATCGTCACGCCGTACATCGCGCATCTCGGCAGCGAAGCGCAGAAGAAGAAGTACATCCCGAAACTCGTCACCGGCGAGTGTGTCGGCGCCATCGCCATGACCGAGCCCGGCGCGGGCTCCGACCTGCAGGGCATCAAGACCACCGCGGTCGCCGAGCCCGGATCGGAGTCCGGGCCAGGCGGCGCGCAGTTCGTGATCAACGGCTCCAAGACCTTCATCACCAACGGCCAGCACGCCGACGTCGTCATCACGTTCGCCAAGACCGACCCCAAGGCCGGCGCCAGGGGCACCACGCTGTTCCTGGTGGATGCGACGGCCAAGGGCTTCACGCGCGGGCGCAACCTCGACAAGATCGGCCAGCATTGCGGCGACACCAGCGAATTGTTCTACGCCGACGTGCGGGTGCCCGCCTCCGCGATTCTCGGGCGCCAGGGCAACGGCTTCGGCCACCTCGTGGATGAGCTGCCGCGCGAGCGCCTGACGCTGGCGCTGTCGGCCGTCGGCGCCTGCGACGGCATGCTCGCGATGACCGTGGATTACGTGCGCAACCGCAAGGCCTTCGGCCAGGCCGTCGGCGCCTTTCAGCACACGCGCTTCCGCCTGGCCGAGATGAAGACCGAACTCGAAGTGCACCGGGCCTTCGTGCAGCACTGCGCGCGGCTGTACGCGCAGAAGAAGCTCGACGTGCCGACGGCGGCGATGGTCAAGCTGGCCGCGACCGAGATGCAGTTCCGCATCGCCGACGGCTGCCTGCAGCTGTTCGGCGGCTACGGCTACATGACCGAGTACCCGATCTCGCGCCACTTCGCCGACGCGCGCGTGCAGCGCATCTACGGCGGCACGTCCGAGATCATGAAGGAAGTCATCGCGCGCGCCGTGGTCGGACGCTAGAACTTCATCTCCACGCGGCACAGTTCGGCCGGCTTTTTCGGGTCGTCCGGGTCGGTCAGCAGCCAGGCCCCGCCGGCATCCAGCGCGATCCCCTCCACCTTGCGCTTGCTGGCCGAGCCGTCCGGTTCGGTCAGCACGTCCCAGTGCGCGCCACCGTCGCGCAGGATGCCGACCCCGGCGCCAGTGATCGCGCCGTCCGCGATCCCGTCCGGCGTGTCCTCGGCGACCGCCAGGTAGACGATGTGGCGGCCCAGCGCGACCGCGTCGGTGAAGGCCAGAAAAACCGCCTGCAGCACGCCGAGGTCGTAGTTGACGACGTCGAGCACGCGCGGCGGCGCGCCGTCGAGTACGTCGAGCGGCACGTCGATCGTGTAGCTGGCCTTCGGCGAGGTGCCCGGCCCGCGCTGGAACAGGCGCAGGCGATCCTTGAGCGGCACGGCGCCCTCGATGTTGGCCGTCACGCCGAGCTCGCGCGCGATCGCACCGTACATCGGCAGCGCGTTGAGCAGCACCGACTCGCGCCGGTTGAGGTCGATGCGGGCGATGCCGCAGCGGTTGGGCCTGCTGCCGGAGCCCAGGATCCACAGCCGGTCGGCGTGAGCAAACGCGGCTTCGAAATCGGGCTTGTCCTGCTTGTCGAGCGCCTGGCCGGGGCCGCGCAGCACCAGCGGCTCGACCTTGCGCGTGGCCGGATCGATCCACGCTGCCGCGAAGGCGTCGTCCTGGATGGCCAGCAGGCGCTCGCCGACCTTCAGCAGCGCCGAGCCCGCGCGCACGCCGGGGAGCGCCCACGATTCCTTGATGCGCGCGTTGAGGCGGTCCTCGCGCGAAGCGACGATTGTGGAAATGGGGGACAGACCACCATTTCCGGTAGCGCGGCCTGTGGAAATGGTGGTCTGTCCCCTATTGTTATTCGAGCTCGCCGAAGCCGCTGTGCACGCGCCGCACGGTCCAGCCCGCCGCGCGCAGGTCGGCGACGATCTGGTTGGCGTGGGCCTCGTCCTGCGCCTCCACCAGCATCTCGAGCGTCGCGCCCTTGGCCAGGCCGCTCGACAGGCGCTCATGGTGCACCTGCAGGATGTTGCCGCCGCTCTCACCGACGCGGCCGGCCACCTTGGCCAGCACGCCCGGCGTGTCCTCGATATCGACCGACAGGCCGATCAGGCGCTGCTCGTGCACCAGCTGGCGCATCAGCACCGACGACAGCATGCGCGGATCGATGTTGCCGCCGGTGACGACCAGGCCGACCTTGCGGCCGGCGTACTTGGCCGGGTCGGCCAGCAGCGCGGCCAGCGCCGCGGCGCCGGCGCCCTCGACCACGACTTTCTCGATGTTGACCAGCAGGCCGATGGCGCGCTCGAGCTGCGCATCCTCGACCCGCACCAGCTCGGTCGCGTGCTCGCGGATCACCGGCAGCGTCTGCTTGCCGATGTACTTCACGGCGATACCCTCGGCGATGGTCGAGCCGCCCTTGACCAGCGACGGGTCGCCGGTGATGGCGGCGTAGGCCGAGCAGTAGCCGGTGGTTTCGACGCCGATCAGGCGGAGCTTCGGGTTCAGCGCGTGCGCGGCGATGGCGCAGCCGGCGAACAGGCCGCCACCACCGATCGGGATCACCAGCGTGTCGAGCTCGGGTACGGCCTCGACGAACTCCAGGCCGCAGGTGCCGGCTCCCGCCATGATCACGGGATCGTCGTACGGGTGCACCAGCGTCATGCCGCGATGCTTGAGGTTGGCCTCGAGCCAGTCCTGCGACTCGGCCAGGTTGCTGCCCTGCAGGATGACTTCGGCGCCCAGCTCGCGGGTGCTGCGCACCTTCGAGAACGGCGTGGTTTTCGGCATCACGATCGTGCTCTTGATGCCGAGCTGCGTTGCGCGGTAGGCGACCGCCTGGGCGTGGTTGCCGGCGGACATCGTGCAAACGCCGGCCTGGCGCTCGGCCGCGGTCAGGCTCAGCAGCTTGTTGCAGGCGCCGCGGTCCTTGAACGACGCGGTGAACTGGAGGTTCTCGAACTTGAGCCAGACTTCGGCGCCGGTGAGCTTCGACAGCACCTGCGAATGGGCGCTCGGCGTGTGCACGACCTTGCCGCGGAGCGTGTCGGCGGCGGCGCGGATGTCCTGCAGGGTCGGCGCGGTCATTTGCGACGCTGCGCCTTGCCGGTCGTGGTAGTCACCTGGCCGTCCTTGAAGTTCACGGTGCGACGGCGCCCGCCGCCGGCGTAGACCCAGGTGGTCTTGGCGGTGCCGAAGCTGTCGCCGCCCTGAACCTCCTGCGGCTCGCCGAGGGCCTGCTTCACTTCGTCGAACGTCATGCCGTGGATGACCCGATGCTCGAGGATGGCCCGGCGCACGCGCGCCTCGCGATCCTCGCGATTGGCGTGCTGCTTCAGCCACTCGGCGTCGTCGTGCTCGCGCTCGGCGCGGGCGCGCTGGAGCCGGGCGTCGTGGGCGCGCGCCAGGTCCTGCTGCGAGCGCGCCGGCGGGGTGGTGACGATCAGGTCCGGCAGCTCGGCCGCGGCGGCATCGGGGGCGCACGGCCGGTCGGTGTAGGTGATGACGCCCTTCTCCTGGCACTTGTAGACCGGCTTGGCGCCGGCGGGGCCTGACAACAGCATCGCAGAAAGTCCGAAAACCAGCAGCGGTTTCATGTTCTTGTTCTCCCTGTTGTTTTTGTTGTTATGGGGACCGCGGGGCCGATTATAATGCGCGGCCTTTTCACTTCCAAAAACTGGATTCCCGCTTCCACGGGAATGACGAATTCATGCAATACGTTTACACGATGATTCGGTGCGGCAAGATCGTGCCGCCGAAGAAGGAGATCCTCCGGGACATCTCGCTGTCGTTCTTCCCCGGCGCCAAGATCGGCGTGCTCGGCTACAACGGCGCGGGCAAGAGCACCTTGTTACGGATCATGGCCGGGATCGACCAGGACTTCGTCGGCGAGGCGCGGCCGCAGCCGGGGCTCAAGATGGGCTACCTGTCGCAGGAGCCGCAGCTGAACCCGGACAAGGATGTGCGCGGCAACGTCGAAGAAGCCCTCGGCGAAGTGCTGGGCCTGAAGGCCGAGCTCGAGAAGGTCTACGCGGCCTACGGCGAGGACGGCGCGGACTTCGACAAGCTGGCCGCCAGGCAGGCCAGCCTGGAGGCGAAGATCGCGGCCTCCGGCGCCGACAACATCGACCTGATCCTCGACAAGGCTGCCGAAGCGCTGAACCTGCCACCGTGGGACGCCAAGGTCAGCACCCTGTCCGGCGGCGAGAAGCGCCGCGTCGCGCTGTGCCGCCTGCTGCTGTCCAAGCCGGACATGCTGCTGCTGGACGAGCCGACCAACCACCTCGACGCCGAATCGGTGGCCTGGCTCGAGAAGTACCTGAACGACTTCCCCGGCACGATCATCGCGGTCACCCACGACCGTTACTTCCTCGACAACGTCGCCGGCTGGATCCTCGAGCTCGATCGCGGCACCGGCATCCCGTGGCAGGGCAACTACTCGAACTGGCTCGAGCAGAAGGAAAAGCGCCTCGAGACGGAAGAGAAGCAGGTCAACGCGCACATGAAGGCGATGAAGGAAGAGCTGGAATGGGTGCGCAAGAACCCCAAGGGCCGCCAGGCCAAGAGCAAGGCGCGCGTGCAGGCGTTCGAGGAGCTGGCGTCGACCGAGTTCCAGAAGCGCGCGGAGACACAGGAAATCTACATCCCGCCCGGCCCTCGCCTGGGCGACGTCGTGATCGAGGCCAACGATCTGGGCAAGTCCTATGGCGACAACGTCCTGTACCAGGGCGTGAACTTCCGCGTGCCACGCGGCGCCGTGGTCGGCATCATCGGCAGCAACGGCATGGGCAAGACCACGCTGTTCAAGATGCTGACCGGCGAGGAGAAGCCGAGCTCCGGCGAGATCAGGGTCGGCGAGACCGTGAAGTTCGCCCACGTCGGCCAGTCGCGCGACTCACTGAACGGCGACAACACCGTGTTCAAGGAGATCGGCGGCGGCCATGACCTCATCAAGGTCGGCGGCTACGAGATGCCGACGCGCGCCTATCTCGGCCGGTTCAACTTCACCGGCGAGGGCCAGCAGAAGCGCGTCAAGGAATTGTCCGGCGGCGAGCGCAACCGCGTGCACCTGGCCAAGGTGTTGATGGCCGGCGGCAACGTGCTGCTGCTCGACGAGCCGACCAACGACCTCGACGTCGAGACACTGCGGGCGCTGGAGGAAGCGGTACTCGCCTTCCCCGGCTGCGCGCTGGTGATCTCGCACGATCGCTGGTTCCTCGACCGCGTCGCCAGCCACATCCTCGCGTTCGAGGACTCCGGCGAGGTGGTGTGGCACGAAGGCAACTACCGCGAGTACGAAGAGGACTTCCGCCGCCGCACGGGCTCCGAGCCCGGCGTGAACCGCAAGGCGCGGCACAAGAAGCTCGCGTAATCTGGAGCAATGCCGCTTTCCTGGAACGAGATCAAGGACCGCGCCTTCGCTTTCTCGCGCGAATGGGCCGACGAGGCGCGGGAGACGGCTGAAGCCCAGACCTTCTGGAACCAGTTCTTTGAGGTCTTCGGCGTCACACGGCGGCGCGTAGCAACTTTCGAGGAACCCGTCAGACGGCTTGGCGAGCGTCGGGGCGAAATCGACTTATTCTGGAAGGGCACGCTGATTGCCGAGCACAAGTCGCGCGGCAGGAATCTTGACAAAGCCTTCGACCAGGCTCTGGACTATTTCCCCGGCATCCCCGAGCGCGACCTGCCTCGCTATGTGCTCGTCTCGGATTTCGCCAAGATCCGGTTGCATGATTTGGAATCGGGCAAACAGCACGAGTTCCCGATCACGGATTTGCACAAGAACGTCAAGCTCTTCGGTTTCATCGCCGGTTATCGGGTTCAGGAAATCAAACCCGAGGATCCGGTCAACCTCAAGGCGGCCGAAAAGATGGGCCGCCTCCACGATCGACTCAAAGGTGCCGGCTACTCCGGGCATGCGCTGGAGATGTTGCTCGTGCGGCTCCTCTTCTGCATGTTTGCGGATGACACGGGTATCTTCCAGCCCGCGCAGAGCTTCCGGCTATGGCTAGAAACCCGTACCCAGCCCGATGGGTCGGACCTCGGCAGCCAACTCGCCCACGCCTTCCAGATCCTGAACCTTCCTGCTGATCAGCGCCCCAGGAACCTGGAAGAACAACTTGCCGCATTTCCATACGTCAACGGCCGGCTCTTCGAAGAGCACTTGCCGATCGCCAGCTTTTCGTCGGCCATGCGCGAGGCCTTGCTGGACTGCTGCGCCTTGGACTGGAGCCTCATCAGCCCGGCCATTTTTGGCGCCCTGTTCCAGTCGATCATGGACGAGGAGGCTCGCCGCAATCTCGGCGCGCACTACACCAGCGAACAGAACATCCTTAAGGTCATCAAGCCACTGTTCCTGGACGAACTGTGGGCTGAGTTCGAGCGTGTAAGAGGCAATCGCAATCGCCTGTTCGACTTTCACAAGAAACTGCGAACACTGACTTTCTTCGATCCTGCCTGCGGCTGCGGAAACTTTCTGGTCGTCGCTTATCGTGAGCTGCGCAAATTGGAGCTTGAATTGCTGCGGGCGGCGCGCCAATCAGGCCAGCGGGTGCTGGATGTTCATCAGCTTACGCAAATCGACGTAGACCAGTTCTATGGCATCGAAATCGAGGAGTTTCCAGCGCAGATTGCGCAAGTTGCTCTCTGGTTGACCGACCATCAGATGAATGAGCTCGTGGGCGAAGAGTTCGGAATGTACTTCGCACGCATCCCCCTCAAGGCCAGCCCGAATATCGTTCATGGAGACGCCCTCACGCTGGACTGGGATGCCGTACTGCCGCGCGAGCGCGCGCACTTTGTCTTCGGGAATCCACCTTTCATCGGCAAGCAGTATCAATCTCCCGCGCAGAAAGCCGACTTCGCACGGGTAATGCGGGAGTTGCCAAACTTCGGCGTGCTCGATTTCGTTACGGCCTGGTACGTCAAAGCGGCCCATTACCTCTCGCGCCCGGCATCCCTTTTCCCCGGGGAAGGCATGGGTATTCGATGTGCCTTTGTCTCGACCAACTCCATCAGTCAAGGCGAGCAGGTGGGCGTGTTGTGGAGCTGGCTGCTTGGCAAAGGCCTGCACATTCATTTCGCGCATCGGACTTTTGAGTGGAATAATGAAGCGCGTGGAGTCGCGGGCGTGCATTGCGTGATTGTCGGTTTCGGCCTGCAAGACAACGCTAACAAGGTGATCTACGACTATGTGGACATCGCCGGTGAGCCACACGCCGTGCCAGCCCGCAATATCAATCCGTACCTAGTCGACGCGCCAGATGTCGTGCTGCCGAATCGCGCGGCGCCAATCTGCCAAGTGCCTGAAATCGCGTTTGGCTCGATGCCCAACGATGGCGGTCATCTGCTCTTGAGCGCCGATGAGAAGCGCGCCCTGGTGGCAAATGAGCCGGCCGCCGCCCGGTGGATCCGACCTTTTCTGGGCTCCGAGGAATTTATTAACGGCAGCGAACGTTGGTGCCTCTGGCTCGTGGACACTCCGCCCGACGTCCTGCGCACGATGCCGAGCGTGGCAACACGCGTTGCCAAGGTACGGGAACACCGCTTGGATAGTAGGCGGCCGACCACCATCAAGCTGGCGAACGTCCCGAGGCTGTTCGGGGAGATAAGACAGCCTGTGAGCGACTACTTGCTCATACCGAGCGTTTCCTCGGAACGGCGAACATATGCGCCTATTGGATTCATGCCCGCCGCCACAATCGCAAGCAACCTTGTTTTCGTGGTGTCAAGCGCTTCCCGCTTTCACTTCGGAGCTATCGCCTCGGCGATGCACATGGCGTGGGTTCGTGCGGTTTGCGGACGACTCGAAAGCCGCTATCGATACTCGGCCGGCATTGTCTACAACAACTTTCCGTGGCCGGTAGATGCGACGGAGCAGCACAAGTCCGCTATCGAAAAAGCGGTGCGGGATGTCTTGGATTCGCGAACACAATTCCCAAACTCGTCGCTCGCTGACCTCTATGACCCTTTGACCATGCCGCCCGAATTGCTGCGCGCGCATCTGGCGTTGGACCGGGCCGTGGACGCCGCCTATCTACCTAGCGGCGGCAAGCGAACCTACGTCTCGGATGCCGAGCGCGTCGCTTTCCTATTCGAGCTATACCAGAAACTCACCAGCCTGCTCCCGTCGAGCAAACCCAAGAAGACACGCAGGGGCCGTCAAAGAAGGGGCGCTTGAGCCCACCTTTACCGTGTCGCTGGGGCGCTGTACTGTCTCCCTCCAAGCCGAAACGCCTAACGGCCCGACCCCATGACGAACGTGTATTTCAACGCGCCTAACGAATGGCCGTTGTCGACTTTTACGATCGACGTGCTCTTCTATCAGGAGGGCAAAGAGACTGTCGCTCTAGGCCTTGACGTAGACCTGGAGGGTCGGGGTGAGGATCAAAAAGCCGCCGCGCTGGATCTGCTGCAGCACATCGAAATGCAACTCGGTTTCGCGATCCAGAAAAAGCAGCCGGAGCTGCTGTTCAAGCCCGCGGAAGCTCACTGGTGGAAAATCTACCAGGAGACCCGTCAGCGAGCGCTTCGGGCAGTTGTAACGTCGGGGCACGCAGACCAGGATCCGGGATACGGCGCTGGAACCCTGCCCATCCCCCCCCAACTCCTGAACGCGGCGCGAAAGCGCAAGCCCTTCCGCCGCGCTTATGTCTCGTAAGACCTACAAATATCGCGAGGTCATCAAGAAACTCCGGGAGCACGACAAGCGGTTCCAGGAGTGGCGGGACCGGGGCAAGGGTAGCCACAGGATCATCTATCACCCCAGCGTCAACGGCGTCGCGGCTTCCTACCCGATGGTGTGCCATTCGGAAGGCGCCGACGTACACGAGGCCTACCTCAAGGGCCTGGTTCGCCGTTTCAACCTTCCGAAGGACTTCTTCTAGACCGGGCCATTACGCGTCTGGAAAGCCGCCAGAGGCGGCCGTGGCGGCCGATCAGTTCGACCGGCCGCGCACGACGACGGCCGTGATCCGGTCGATCCGGACGACGGCGTCGTAGAACTCCTTGCCCGCGAGCCCGGTCAGTTTCACCGTGACCGGCGAGGTCGCCGCCAGCGTGCCGGTGAGCTCCTCGCCGCCGTCGAGCTTCAGCGTCACGGTCTTGCCGGCATGCGCGGCCAGGGTGGCCTCGATGGACGGCGCGTTTTCGCCGGCAACGCTTCCCGCGCACACCAGCAGCGCGGCGCCCGCCAGCAGTCGCAGGGCGCGGCTCATTTGTGCGACTTCATCAGCGCCGCGACCTTGTCGACGTACTTCTTCATCGCGTCGTCGGGTTTCACGCCCTTGAGCTTGGCCCAGGCGTCGTACTTCGCGCGG
>JBOICR010000040.1:0-1951 GCA_050740195.1 Nevskiaceae bacterium
TGGTCAACCCGCACGCCTATACCGAGAGCAACATCGAAGGATTCCTGAACGTTCTCGAGGGATGCAGGCACGCCAGGGTGGCTCACCTGACGTACGCGTCGTCCAGCTCCGTGTATGGCGCCAACACGCGGTTGCCCTTGTCCGAGCACCATGGCGTCGATCACCCGCTGGCCCTGTACGCCGCGACCAAGCGCGCCAACGAACTGATGGCCCACGCCTACAGCCACCTGTATCGCCTGCCCACCACCGGCTTGCGCTTCTTCACAGTGTACGGACCCTGGGGAAGGCCCGACATGGCGTTCTTCATTTTCACGCGCAGCATCCTGGCTGGCGAACCGATCCAGGTGTTCGGCCACGGCGACCACACGCGCGACTTCACCTACGTCGACGACATCGTGGAGGGCGTGGTCCGCGCGAGCGATCGGATCGCCGAGCCGGAGCCGCGCTGGGATGGCAACAATCCGGATCCCGCAACTTCGCTTGCGCCGTTCCGGATATTCAACATCGGCAATGGCGGCCCCATGAAGCTGACGCAGTACATCGAGGCGATCGAGGAGCAGGTCGGTCGAAAAGCCGTCAGGGAAATGGCTCCGCTGCAGCCGGGAGACGTGGCCGACACGCACGCCGACGCCGGTGAACTCGAGCGCGCGGTCGGCTACCGCCCGAAAACGTCGGTCCAGGAGGGGATGAAGCGGTTCGTTCGCTGGTATCGCGACTACTACCGCCGGTAGCTAGCCCGCACGGCGCGCTTCCTCGGCGACCTCGCGCGGGCAATACAGTCCATCCACCTGCAGCAACTGCCCCGAGTCACGCCGGGCGAAGCCGGGCTCCAGCGCGAACAGGACCAGCCCGCGCGATTCCAGCTGCGCGTGCAACTCGACGAAGGTGGCGGCGCCGGCGTACAGCGGAGTCAGCGACATCTCCAGCTGCAGCACCCGCACGCGCGCCAGCGCGGCCTGCGCGCCGGTGAGGACCTGGCGCTCGAAGCCCTGCACGTCGAGCTTGAGGTAGATCCGCGCGGGCGCCGGGCACACCTCGTCGATAACGGAGTCGAGCCGGTGCGTCTGGATCGTCTCGAAACCGACGAAGGCCGATTCCGGCGCGGCGTCGACGTGCGCGGGGAGCATCTCGAGCAGCGAGCTGCTGTACGAATTTCCGGCAACGCCGATTCGCGCGGAGCCGTCGCGGTCGCCCAAGGCGTAGGGGTGGGCATCCCACTGCCCGTCTTCGGCGGCGCGCGCCGCGAGCACCGCGTGGGCCGCGGCCAGCGGCTCGAACGACACGATGCGCCCGCGCCAGCCCAGGTCGGCGCGCAGCTCCGCGGCGAACTGGCCGGCGTTGGCGCCGACATCGAGCACCGCGTCGATGCCGGCCCGGTCGAGCAGCAGGCGCCGCCGTGCCAGCGGGTGCAGGTCCGGGCGGTAGGCGACCACGTCGTAGCCGGCTTTCCACAGCTGCGTGCGCAGCCAGTGCTTCAAAGTCATGCTGTCGGTCGTCCTCGTCCGAGCCGGCCACGGGCTGAGGATTCTGCCAAACTTCGGCCCATGTGGATCGACCCGATGACGAACTGGTTCGTCTGGCTGGCGCGCACCGCGGTGCTCAAGCTTCTCCACACGGGCCGCCACCTGCGGGTCGGCCGGATGGCGATCGCGCGGTCCTGCACCTTTGGCCGCTACAACACGTTGTACGACGGCGTCGTGCTCGACACGGTCGTGCTCGGCGACCTCAGTTACGTCTCCCGTGGGGCGCGCATCTGCAATGCCACCGTGGGGCGCTTCAGCTGCATCGGCCCGGAGACCCTGATCGGGCTGGGCCGGCATCCGACCCGGCAGTTCGTCAGCTCACACCCCGCCTTCTACTCGACCCGCGCGCAGGCCCAGCTGACGTTCGTGGCCGGGCAGAAATTCGAGGAGTTCCGCCCGATCACCATCGGCAACGACGTGTGGATCGG
>JBOICR010000041.1:0-3185 GCA_050740195.1 Nevskiaceae bacterium
CGTCCAGACTCAGATGATGCAGGGGGTGCGCCCGCAGGTATGAAACGGCAATCGCCAGCGCTCGACCGGGCGCAACTCCTGGCGCCGCACGCGGCAGCAGCGCCAGCACCTGGTCCTTGTTCTTGAGCCGGTGGTCGTCTTCCGGCACCGCGAACATCAGTTCGTCCGTCGCCAGGTACTCGTGGTAAGCCGCGCCCTCGCCGTAGTCGCGGTCGTAACCGGTGTTCAGGTCCAGCACTTGCGTCCGCGGATGGCGCCGGCGCCATTCGCCCCAGGTGGTGGTCACTGCCGCGCGGCGCTTCAGGCGCAAGCCCTTGCCGGCCAGCGGGCCGTGCACCGGTTCGCCCCAGATCGTGTTCCACAGGGACTGCGTCGCGCGGTCGTACATGACCTTGTTGGAGCGCCACAGGAAACCGCTGGTGCCGAGCTCGTGCACCGTCTCGCCGATGCGCGACTCGTACAGGATCATGCTTTCGCACAATGTGCAGTACACGCCGGTGACCGGCACGCCGCCCACCGTGTCCACGAACATCTCGTGCCACGCGAGGATGCGCTTGGGATAGGCGCGCAGGTCGCCGTTGACCTCGATGCCGAACACCACGTCGCTGTCGTCGAGGTACTCGGCCGCACCCGCGCGCAACATGCGCGGCTTGCGCAAGGGCGGGATGCCGTCCTGCAGCACGCCGCCCCAGCGCACTTCGTCCAGGCGAACGGAGCTCGCCAGGCCGCGGCCGCGGAAATAAGTCTCGAAGCGCGGGTCAATCCAGCCGTAGAGCTCAGCCTTGAACTCGCCGTATCCGGGATGCAGGGGGCTTTTTTGCGCCCACCACCAGCGCCACCAGGCGTCGGAATCGTCGCCGATGCGCTGTCCGCTGCGCGTGCGCAAGAGTGCGTACAACGCGTCTTGCTCGGCGAGCACGGGCGCGAACGGGAGTATTTCGAGAATCATCGGCGTGAGCCGAGGATCGCGACTCGACGCCAGCCGGGCGCGTGCGGCGGTGCGCTCCGCGCCTGCGCCGTCGACGACTTGAAGCAGGCCCGTGACATCCAGCGGCGGCTCGCGGAGCGGCTGCGCCGGCAGCCCGCCGCCAACCAGCGCCGCCGCAAGCACGGTCAAGGCTGTGGAGACGCGCCGCTTGATCCCATCTGAAGCTTCCGGCATGACAACTGAACGGCGGCGGTGCGTGAAAAAGTTCCGGTGAAGGAAACCAGCACGGAAGCGGGTGACGGCGCGCTTGACGAATGCTACAAAGGCCGACCCGATGGAGAGCAGGAAACTGGTTCATGGGCGATATCGCGAGCGACCGGCGGCGCCGCTTCGAAGCCGAAGCAGTGGGCTTCATGCAACCGCTCTACGGTGCCGCCCTGCGCCTGACCCGGAGCCCGGACGCTGCCGGCGACCTGGTTCAGGAAACCTACCTGCGGGCTTACCGGGCCTTCCACCAGTTCACGCCCGGAACTAACTGCAAGGCCTGGTTGTTTACCATCATGCACTCGATCTTCAACACCGCGTATCGCAAGGCGCGACGCGAGCAAGAGGGCATGCACGCCCTGGCGCTGGAGGCGCAGATGGACCGCCAATACCAGCAATGGCTGGCGGCGCCGGACGAATCCGCGAGCCGCGGACCGGCCGGTCCGGCATTCGACTGGGCCGACGCCCAGGTCGAGCACGCGCTCGGGCTGCTGCCCGAGGAGTTCCGCTCGGCGGTGCTGCTGGTCGATATCGGCGAGTTGTCCTACGAAGCCGCTGCAACCGCTCTGGAATGCCCGGTGGGGACGGTGCGCTCGCGGCTGTTCCGCGGGCGCAAGTTGCTGTTCGCGGCGCTGCAATCCTATGCGCGCGAGCTGGGCTACCCGATGGCCCCGGAGCAAGCATGAGTACGCACCAAGGCCAGCCGGGCCATCTGGGCGAGGCCATCGAGGACCTGCTGCAGGGCCGTCTCGGCGCGGCCGAGCGCGCGCAGGCCGAGGCTCATCTGCAGGCCTGCCCGCGGTGCCGCCGCGAGTTCGAAAGCCTGCGCCAGGTGAAGCAGGCCGTCGCGGCCCATGCGGCGCGGCAAACCGTCCCTGTTGGCCTGGGCGACGCCATCGCGCGGGCGCTGGACCGGGAGAGAGAACGCGCGGACACACCGCGCGGGGCCGCCCGACCAAACTTCCGATGGGCCCTGATTCGGACTTGGGGATTCGGGCTGGCGGCGATGGCGGCGCTCATCTCGGTCCTGTCGTGGGTCGCGTGGGATCCCGCAGGTCTGCCCGAAGCAGTGACCGAGGATTTCGCCGAGTTTCAGGCCGGCCGGCTGCCGCTGGATCTGCGCACCACGGAGCCCCGCGAGCTGGAGCGGTTCTTCGCTCGCGGAATGGAATTCAGGACGCAAGTGTTCGACCTCGCCATGATGGACTACCGCCTCGCGGGCGGGCGCATCCACCAGCTGCGCGGCCGGCCCAGCGCACTGTCGGTGTATGACGGTCCTGGCGATGCCCGCGTTGCCGCGCGGGTGCTCTGCCAGATGTATGAGGGGCAGATCGACGAGCTGCCGGCGGCCACTGAACTGCTCGAGCACAACGGCATTGCCTTCCGCGTTTACCGCAAGGACGGCCTCACCGCGGTGTTCTGGGCGGAAGGCAAGGTGATCTGCGTGCTGGTGTCGGACCTGCGATCCGAGGATGTGATCCGGCTCGCCTTTGCCAAGGCGGCGGGAGCCTCGAGCTAGCCGGACTCAGGCCGGCGCGCGGAGTGAAACGGCCGAGATCAGTCCGTCAGCGACCCAGCGCTTGAGCAAGCCGGCGGCGTGCAGGGCCGCGCGCTCGGGGGAGACCCGCTCGCCGATGCGATGGCAGATGTCGGCGAAAGTCTTGCCCGCGGCCATCGCGTCCAGCGCCGCCGCTTCAGTCGGCTCCAGCGAGCGCCAGCGCACCACCCGCTCGTTACGCCACAGCGCCCACGCGACAGGCGTTGCGCCGGCTCGCGGCCTGGGAGCTTTGCGCTTTTCATCGAAGGCTTTCCACACGACCGGCACGTTCCACCGCAGGTGCAGCCGGCGCAGCGACGGGTGCGCCGCCAATCGCATGCGGGCCCACTGGTGCGCCGGGACGCTCATCACGGATTCGACTGAAAGCGGCGCTGCATCCTGCGCATCGAACGCCTCTCCCTGGGCCCATTCGAACTCCGCCATTTCCGCCAGCAC
>JBOICR010000042.1:0-6875 GCA_050740195.1 Nevskiaceae bacterium
GTGGAGCACCGCGCCGCCGGCCTGCGCGGCGGCTTGCCGGCGCAGCGCGTAGACCAGTTCATGCGCGGGCGCGCGGCTGAGTTGCACCTCGATCTGCGCGCCGGACCAGGCCGCTGCGTCGTCGAGCGTGCCGCCGCCCGCGACGACCAGCGTGGTCATGCCGGCGCGGCGCAGCATGCGCGCGAGCCCGGTGCGTTCGGAACTGGAAAGCCTTGCGAGGTAGGCCGCGCCGGCTTCGCCCAGGACCTGGACGGTCCACGGGTGGATGGGGTTGAACAGGCCGGCGGTCGACTTCAGGAGGTCAGCAGCGCGTGCAACGCCTTGTCGCCGTCGGCCGCGCGCATCTTCTTGCAGAACTCGTCGTCGGAGAATTTCTCGGCGATCGCGGCGAGGTGCTTCAGGTGCTCCTCGGTCGCCGCCACCGGCACGACCAGGCCGAACACCAGGTCGACCGGCTGGCCGTCGTGCGCGTCGTAGTCCACCGGGTGCTTCAGGCGCAGGAACGCGCCGACGCTGCCGGTCACGCCCGGCATGCGGCCGTGGGGGATCGCCACGCCATGGCCGAGGCCGGTGCTGCCGAGCTTCTCGCGCGCGGTCAAGCCGTTGAAAATGTCGGTCGCCGACAGCGAGCCGGCGCCCTTGGCGAGCAGCTTGCTGAGCTCTTCCAGGGACTTCTTCTTGCTGGTGACCGTCACGCCGGAGGTAACCCGGTCGGCGGTGAGTATGGCGTTCAGTTTCATGTGATCCCTTTTCTAGAAAAAAGGGGACAGACCCCTCTCTGTCCCCTCCCCCACATTCTACGCTCAGCCGGCGGTGGTGCCCTTGTGGACATCCTTGGCGTGATGGTCCCGCGCCTTTTCCTTGTGCTTGCGGGTCTGGCTGTCCAGCTTGTCGGCCAGCAGGTCGATGGCCGCGTACATGTCCTGGTCGATCGCCTCGGCGTGGAGATTCGCCCCTCGCGTGTGGATCGTCGCCTCCGCCTTGTGCCGCAGCTTCTCGACCGAGAGCACCACGCTGGCGCCGATCAAATGACCGAAGTGTCGCTCGAGCCGCGTGATCTTCTGCGAAACGTAGGTCTTCAGCGCGTCGGTGAGTGGGAGGTGATGTCCGGCGATGTTCAGATTCATTGTGCCTCCTCGCTGCCACGATCCCGGCGGATTCCGGGACCGGTCAACATTCATCTGGATGTCAGGACACCGCCCTTCGTTCGTGGGAGGGAGGGATGCCGAGCGCCTCGCGGTACTTGGCGACCGTGCGGCGCGCCACGCGGATGCCGTCCTTCAGCAACAGGTCGGCCAGCGTGCTGTCGGAGAGCGGATCGTCGGCCGGCTCGGCCGTCACGAGGCGCTTGATCATGGCCTGGATCGCGGTGGCAGAGCAGGTGCCGCCCTGCACGGTCTGGACGTGGCTGGAGAAGAAATACTTGAGCTCGTAGAGCCCGCGCGGGGTGAGCATGTACTTATTGGCCGTCGCCCTGGATACGGTGGATTCGTGGATCCCCAGCCGGTCGGCGATGTCCCGCAACACCAGCGGTCGCATCGCCTCGTCCCCATACTCCAGAAAAGCGCGCTGCTCTTCAACTATGGACTGGGCCACCCGCAGGAGCGTATCGTTGCGGGATTCCAGGCTGCTCAGGAAATAGCGCGCCTCCTGCAGGTGCTGCTTCAGCGTCAGTTGGTCCTTGCTGGAATCCGCCCGCCGCACCAGGCTCAGGTACTGGGTGTTGAGCCGTACCTTGGGTGCGATATCCGGGTTCAGCGACACCCGCCAGCGGCCGTCCTTCTTGATGACGAACACGTCCGGCGCGACGTAGTTGCTCTCGTGCGCCTGGTAGGGGCGCCCCGGGTGCGGCTGCAGCGACTGGATCAGCGCCAGCACCGGGTGCAGCTGCTCCGCGTCCAGGCCGAGCGCCTGCTGCAGGGCCGGCTCGTCGTGCCGGGCCAGCAGCGCCATGTGCTCGTTGACGATCTTCAGCGCCGGATCGCGCTCGGGCGCCTCGGCCGGCAGCTGGAACAACTGCAGCCGCAGGCATTCCGACAGGTCGCGCGCGCCGACGCCGGCGGGATCGAAGTCCTGCACCTGCTTGAGCACCGTCTCGACCTGCGCCGGCTCCGCGCCGAGGGTCGTCCTGAGCCGCTCGCACAGGCCGGAAAAATCCTCGAGGTAACCGTCGTCGTTGATCGCGTCGATCAGGTGCATCGCGATGTCGGCGGACTTGTCGTCGAACGGCGCCAGCTCGGCCTGCCAGACCAGGTGCTCGCGCAGCGAGCGCGCGGTGGTCAGGTTGGCCTGGCGGTATTCGTACAGCTCTTCCTCGTCCTGCGCGGACTTGCCGGTGCCCGGCGTGGTGGATTCGTAGGACTCCTCCCACTCGATGTCGACCGGCGTGTCGTCGGCGGCGACCTCGGCAGGCTCGCCGGACTCGCCGTCGCCCTGGGGCTCGGCGGCGCCGTTGTCGCCGGCGGCTTCCTCTTCGATCGAGGGGCCCGAGGCCTCGTCCTCGTCGAACTCCAGCATCAGGTTGGATTCGACCGCCTGGCGGATTTCCTGCTGGAGGTCGAGGCTCGAAAGCTGCAGCAGCTTGATCGCCTGCTGCAGCGCCGGCGTCATTGCGAGGGTCTGACCGACCCGGAGGTGGAGCGATTGTTTCATCGGGACGAGCGAATCACGCCGCTAGTCTACTCCCTCAACGCTCGAAATCTTCGCCGAGGTAGACCTTGCGGACCGTCTCGTCGGCCTCGATCACGTCCGGCGTGCCTTCGGCGATCACCTGCCCGGCGTTCAGGATGTAGGCGCGCGCGCAGATCTTCAGCATCTCGCGCACGTTGTGGTCGGTCACCAGCACGCCGATGCCGCGCTGCTGCAGGTGCGTGATGATCGTGTGGATGTCCTTGACCGCGATCGGATCGACGCCGGCGTAGGGCTCGTCGAGCAGGATGAACCGCGGGTTGGCCGCCAGCGCGCGCGCGATCTCGACGCGCCGGCGCTCGCCACCGGACAGCGACAGTCCCTCGCCGTCGCGGATGTGGCCGATGTGCAGCTCCTCGAGCAGGCGCTCGAGCTCGGCCTTGCGCGCCTGACGGTCGAGGTCGTCGCGCAACTCCAGGATCGCCAGGATGTTGTCCTCCACCGACAGGCGCCGGAACACCGACGCCTCCTGCGGCAGGTAGCCGACGCCGAGCCGCGCGCGCACGTGCATCGGCGCGTGGGTGACGTCCTTGCCGTCGATCTCGATGCGCCCGCCGTCCGGCGCGATCAGCCCGACCATCATGTAGAACGACGTCGTCTTGCCGGCGCCGTTGGGCCCGAGCAGGCCCACGATCTCCCCGGCGGCGACCGTCAGCGACACTTCCTTGACAACCGTGCGGCGGCGGTAGCGCTTGACCAGCCCGTGGGCGGAAAGCCTTGCGTTCATCGTTTGCGCTTGTTCGGCTTCGGGGCCGGCTCCTCATTCTGCGGTGGCGTGATGGTGATCTGCACCTGGCTGGCGCCGTCGCCGGCGGCGCTGATGCGGCGCGCGGCCACGTTGTAGCGCACCTGGCCGGAGTTCAGCACGTCGGTCCCGCGCGCCAGCTGCACGCCGCCGCTCAGGTCGACGGTCGCGGTGCGCGTGTCGTAGACGATCTGTTGCGCGCTCGCGGTCACGGCCGGCGCCTTGTCGTTGCCGGGATGGTCGAGGTGCGCGGGAGTGCCGGTCAATCTCGCTTCGAACTGGCCGCGGTCGGGCTGGCGCAGCTCGAGCCGGTCGCCGGTCATGACCATGTCGTTGGACTCGAGCCGGACGCGACCGCGGTAGAGCGCGTACTCGCGCCGCTCGAGCTCGGCGCGTTCCGCCGTGATCTTGATCGGGCCGCGCAGGCGCGTCGATAGCGCCCCGCCCGGCTTGGTCGGTGTCGCCGATCCCTGCGAGGCCGCGGCGGTCGCGAGCAACGCCAGCACGGCCGCCGCCAGCACGCACGCGCTAGCCCTCGGGGACATAGTCCATCTTCACGTCGTTGAGCAGCTGCACACGTTCGCCGGCGAAGTCGCTGCGCAGGCCGCGCGCGGTCGCGCTGCGGAAGTCGGTCACCAGTTTCACCTCGGCGTCGGTGTACAACTCGCGCCGCAGCAGGTCGACCCACAGGCGCGGCGCGGTCAGCGCGACGCGCTCCTGCACGAGGTCACCGGTGGCGCGCACGCCGCCCGACAGCCGGATGCGGCGCTCGCGCGGCGGCGCGTTGGCGCGCGGCGCCTCGATGTGCCACGGCGAGCTGTGGCCGCCGACCAAGTCGAGGCGCACCTTCTTCATCACCACCGACTCGTCGGCGTAGTAGTCCAGCGTCTCGGCGTCGGCGCGAAATTCCGGCTCGCCTTCCCGCCCGAGCCGCAGCCACTGCACGCCGGTCGCGGCGTAGCGCGGCGGCTCGACCGTGGGCGCGGCGGCGGTCTCGGCGGTTTCCTGGAAGCCGTAGAACGTGAAGATCAGCGCGGCCGCGACCAGCGCGGCAGGAATGAGCAGGTACAGGATCCGCATCTCAGTCGCCCTTGCCCTGCGCGGCCAGGATCAGGTCGCTGGCCTCGCGCACCGCGCCGAGTCCGCCGGGAAACCGGCTGACCCAGTGCGCCGCCTTCAGCACGACCGGGTGCGCGTCGGCCACCGTCAGCGCGAGGCTCACGCGCTCCATCACCGGCAGGTCGGGGACATCGTCGCCCATCGCGGCGCAGTCGGCGTCGGTGAGGCCCAGCTTCGCGCAGATCTGTTCGTAGGCCGGCAGCTTGTCCTCGTGGTCCAGCATGACGTGCTTCACGCCGAGGAATCCCAGCCGCTTGCGCATCGCCTCCGACGGCCGCCCGCTGATCACCGCGATCTCGATGCCGGCGGCCAGCAGGCGCTTGATGCCCAGGCCATCGCGCACGAAGTTGGTCTTGAGCTCCTCGCCGTCCGGCCCGATGTACAGCTTGCCGTCGGTCAGCACGCCGTCGATGTCGAGGAACAGGCAGCGCACGCGCCGCGCACGCTTGCGGATCGCCGCCGGTGACAGGCGCGAACCCATCAGGCGAGCCCGGCGCGCAGCAGGTCGTGCATGCTCAGCGCGCCGGTGACGCGCTGCTGCGCGTCGACCACGACCAGCGCACTGATCTTGTGCTCCTTCATCAGTGCCAGCGCCTCGGTCGCCATGACGTCCTCGCGCACGACCTTCGGGTTGCGCGACATGACCGAGTCGATCGTCGTTTCGCGCAGGCTGACGTCGCGGTCGAGCGCGCGGCGCAGGTCGCCGTCGGTGAAGATGCCGAGCAGCTTGCGCTTGCCGTCAACCACCGCGGTCATGCCCAGGCCCTTCTTCGACATCTCGAGCAGCGCGTCCTTCAGCGGCGCGCCGGAGGACACCGCCGGGATCGCGTCGTCCTTGTGCATCAGCATGGCGACGTCCAGCAGCAGGCGCTTGCCGAGTGCTCCGCCGGGATGCGACTTGCCGAAGTCCTGCTCGTCGAAGTCCTCGGCCTGCATGACCGCGACCGCCAGCGCATCGCCCATCGCCAGTGCCGCAGTGGTGCTGGCGGTCGGCGCGAGTTCGAGCGGACAGGCCTCCTGCTCGACGGCCACGTTCAGGTGCACGTCGGCGGCATTGGCCAGCGGCGACTCCGGATTGCCGGTCATGGCGATGATCTTGATGCCGAGTTTCTTGAGTCCGGGCAGCAGCGCCACCAGCTCGCCGGTCTTGCCCGAATTGGAGAGCGCCAGAACGACGTCGTGCCCGGTGAGCATGCCGAGGTCGCCGTGCGCCGCTTCGGCCGGGTGCACGAAGAACGCCGGTGTGCCGGTGCTGGCGAGCGTCGCCGCGATCTTGGTCCCGATGTGGCCGGACTTGCCGACGCCCATGACGACGACGTGGCCGCTGCGGCGCTTGTCGAGCGGGCCGATCTTCTCGTAGCGCAGGTGGCGGCAGGCACGCACGAACTGCTCGTCGATGCGGTCGGCCATGAGCTTGACGCCGGCCAGCTCGATCTCGATGACTTTCTTGCCGAGCTGCTTGTAGGCCTCGCCGCGCTCGCCGCGCGAGCCGAGCTTTGGCAGCTTCGCCCAGCTCTTCTTTGCCGGCTTGTCCTTGTCCGCCATGAATTTGCCCGACCCGAAACTGCAAGAGCGCAATCTTATCAATGAAATAGCTCTAGACTCTGCGCCCATGCGCTTGTGGACGCTCCATCCCAAGTATCTCGACGCCCGAGGGCTCGTCGCGCTGTGGCGCGAAGGCCTGCTGGCGCAGAAGGTCCTGCAGGGACGCACGCGCGGTTACCGCCACCACCCGCAGCTCGACCGGTTCAAGGCGCAGGCCGACCCGGTGGCGAGCATCACGCGCTACCTGCGGGCCGTGCAGGAAGAGGCCACGCGGCGCGGCTACCGCTTCACCCGGTCCAAGATCGCGCGCCGTACCGGCGGCCGGTGCATCAAGGAGACCCGCGGCCAGCTGGCATACGAATGGGAGCACCTCGCGCGCAAGCTCAGGCAGCGCGCGCCGGAGCACCATCGCAGCGTGGCCGTCGTCCGGCGCCCCCAACCCCACCCCCTGTTCACGCTGATCCGCGGCGGGGTCCGCGACTGGGAACGCCCCGCGGCCGGCCCGCGGCGGGCGGTCAACCTATAATCCGCGACCCGATGTCCGCCGAATCCCCTCCCGCAGTCGCCATCGCCGGCGTGCACAAGCGCTATGGCGCCAATGCCGCGCTGCGCGGCATCGACCTGACCATCCGCCGCGGCGAGTTCTTCGGCCTGCTCGGCCCCAACGGCGCCGGCAAGTCGACGCTGATCAACATCATCGCGGGCCTGGTGCGCGCGAGCGAAGGCCAGGTCGCGGTGCTCGGCCACGATGTCATCACCGCATTCCGCGCCGCGCGCA
>JBOICR010000043.1:0-7160 GCA_050740195.1 Nevskiaceae bacterium
CCATCAGCGCGATCGCCAGGAGCGGCCCGAGCACCGCCCCTACCGTGTCGAGCGACTGGCGCAACCCGAACGCGGCGCCGCGCTGGTCGGGCGGCGCGAGGTCGGCGATCAGGGCGTCGCGCGGCGCACCACGGATGCCTTTGCCGACGCGGTCGAGCATGCGGGCGGCGAACACGGTGATCACGCTGTCGGCCAGAGGGAAGAACGGCTTCGACGCTGCCGCCAGGCCGTAGCCCGCGAGCGCCAGCGGCTTGCGGCGCCCGAGCCGGTCTGACCAGGCGCCCGAGACCAGCTTCAGCAGCGAGGCCAAGCCCTCGGCGACACCCTCGATCAGCCCGAGCACCAGCGGTGTCGCGCCGATGACCGCGACCAGGAACACCGGCAGGAGGCCGTGGATCATCTCGGAGGAGACGTCCATCAGCAGGCTGACGGACCCGAGCACCCAGACCCCGGCGGGCAGGCGCGCGGTGCTCCGGGCCGAAGGCATGCGCGGATTTGACACTAGAATGCCGGCCCATGCGACTCCTGTTTCGCCTGATTGCGCGGCTGCCGCTGTCGGTGCTGCAGGCGCTCGGCGCCGCGCTCGGCTGGGTCTTGTGGCACCTGCCGAATTCGCGCCGCCGCACCGCGGTCGTCAACGTCGCACGCTGTTTCCCGGACCTGCCGGAGCCGGAGCGTCGACGCATGGCGCGCGAAGCGATCCGGCACGAAGTGACGACGTTCCTCGAAACACCGATGGTGTGGCTCGGCCCGGACGCGCGCGTGCGCTCGCTGGTGACGTCGTGGAACGGCCTCGAGATCTTCGACGCGGCGATGAAACCGGGGAAAGGCGCGATCCTGCTGACCTTGCACCAGGGCTCGTTCGAGGCCGGCGCGATCCCGCTGTCGGCCACCTACCCGATCGCCGGCATCTACAAGCCCCAGAAGGGCGCGCTGAATGACCTCTCGGTGCAGGGCCGCAGCCGCTACAAGGGCGTGCTGATGTCCTCGGCGGAGGGCAACATCGGCACGCAGATCACCACGCTGACGGCCCAGGGCTACGCCGTCTACTTCATGCCGGACCAGGACCCGCCGCGCGGCCGCGGCGTGTTCGCGCCATTCTTCGGCCACCTCGCCCACACGCCCAAGCTGGTGCCGCGCATGGCCAAGCTGCGGCCGGACCTGCCGATCGTGCTGATGTGGGTCGAGCGGCTGCCGCGCGCGCAGGGCTTCGCCGTGCATTTCCGCGAGCCTTCGCCCGGCATCCGCGATCGGGACGCGGTGAAATCCGCGACCGCGCTGAACGCCGACTTCGAGGCGATCGTGCGCAGCCGTCCCGAGCAGTACTGGTGGGGCTACAAGCGCTTCCGCCGGCGCCCGCCGGGCGAGCCGAAGTTCTACCCAGGAGATTGACCATGCGCAAATTCCTTCTGAGCACGAGCCTGGCCCTGATTGTCCTCGCGACCCAGGCAGCCGATACGCTGAACCTCAGCGCCGAAACGCAGGCGGCGCTCGCCGATGCCGAGGCCCTGACGAGTGCTTGCAAGTACGACGAAGCCGATGCGGGTCTGCGCAAGCGCCTGACCGCGGCCCGGGTCGAGGACCGCGGCGTACTGCACGTCATGATCGGGCAGATCGCGGAGTACCGCGGCAAGCCGGCCGACGCCCTCGCGCAGTACCGGGCCGCCGCCTCCAGCACGCCGACGCCCGCCCAGGCCTACCGCCTGCTGGGCCGCGCCCAGATCGCCGGCAAGCAGTTCGAGCCAGGCTACAAGCTGTTGCTAGCGTTCGTGACCAACGAGCTGAAAGTCGCGAAGCGCAATCCGGAATCGCTGGACATGGCGGTGCTGGCGGTCGCGGCCGCCGAAACGGGCCGCCTGCAAGAAGCCCAGGAGTTGCTGCGGCTGGTGACGCAGCGCTTCCCCAGCTACGACCCCTTGGTCGTCGACCTGCGGACCCGGATCGATGGCGCCCTCGAAGGACGGCGGCCCGCGACCCGGGGCGCGTTCTGGACCCTGGTCTATGGCGGCGCCGAGGCGGTGCGCCTGGCTTCCGCCCAACTCGAGCCGATCCCGGTCAAGACCATCGCTCCAAACTATCCGCCGTTCTCCCAACAGCGCGGGGTCCAGGGATACGCGGCCGTGCGGGTCAAGGTCGGCGTCTCGGGCAACGTGACGGACGCGAGCGTGGTCGAGGCCTCGCCGTCGAACGATTTCGGGGCGGCCGCGCAGGACGCGGTGCTCAAGTGGAAATTCGCGCCGGCCATGCGCCACTGCCAGGCCGTGCCCGCCGAAACCGTTCAGCGCATCGATTTCAAGATCGAGGGCGGCTAGTAGCCTGGTGACGTAGAATCCCGCGCGACTCACGAACCTATCGCCCGGCGACCGGTCTTACCGGCGCGCCTCCAGCACCACAGCGGACCACCACGTATGCAAGAGCAGATCCTCATCGAGGCGCGGGGGCTGTCGCGCCGCTACGGCCCGACCGTCGCCGTTGCCGGTCTCGACCTCACGCTGCGCAAGGGCGAAATCCTCGGCCTGCTCGGCCCCAACGGCGCCGGCAAGACCACGACGATGATGATGCTGGCGGGTTGCCTCGCGCCGAGCGCCGGCTCGATCTCGATCAACGGCGTCGACCTGCGCGAGAACCCGGGCCGCGCCAAGCAGCACCTCGGCTACCTGCCGGAGCGGCCGCCGGTCCACCCGGAGCTGACGGTCGACGAGTACCTGACGTACTGCGCGGGCCTGCACGGCATCGCGAGCTCGCAGCGCGCCGGAGCGGTCGCTTCGGCCAAGAAGGACTGCGGCCTGGCCGACGTCGGCCGCCGCCTGATCGGCAACCTGTCGAAGGGCTACCAGCAGCGCGTGGGCCTGGCGCAGGCCATCATCCACCGGCCGCCGGTGATCATCCTCGATGAGCCGACCGTCGGCCTCGACCCGATCCAGATCCGCGAGATCCGCGCGCTGATCACAGAGCTCGGCAAGTCGCACTCGGTGATCCTGTCGAGCCACATCCTGCCGGAGATCCAGGCGGTCTGCGGGCGCGTGATGATCATTCACCGCGGCCGCGCGGTGTACAACGAGGCGCTCGGGCAGGCGCGCGGCGCCGCGATCACGGTGCAGCTGCGGCGGCCGCCGAAGGCCGAGGACCTGCGCAGCTTCAACGGCGTGACGCAGGTGGCCGATCTCGGCGGCGGGCGCTTCCGCCTGCATTGCGCCGACGCCGCCGACCCGCGCGAGGCGCTCGCCGAGCTGGCCGCGCGCAACCACTGGGGCCTGCTCGAGCTGCGCGCCGAGGCCAAGACGCTCGAGGAGATCTTCGTCGAGCTGACCTCGGGCGACGAGCCGCGCGACGTCGCCGCGGAGGCCGCATGAACCGCGCCCTGGTGATCGCGCGCAGCGAACTGCGCCGCATCTTCCTGTCGCCGCTGGCCTGGGCGGTGCTCGCGGTCGTGCAGTTCATCTTCGGCTTCATCTTCACCAACCTGCTGCTCGACTACGAGCGCAACGCCGAATTCTCCGACCAGTTCACCGGCGTCGCCGACTACATCGGCGCGGGGCTGTACGGCTTCACCATCATCGTACTGCTGCTGGTAATGCCGCTGATGACGATGCGCTCGTTCGCCGAGGAGCGGAAGTCGGGCAGCTTCACGCTGCTGCTGTCGTCGCCGGCGTCGCTGACCGAGATCGTGCTCGGCAAGTTCCTCGGCGTGGCCGGCTTCGCGCTGGCGCTGCTCGCGCTGCTGGCGGCGATGCCCTTGTCGCTGCTGCCGGCGACCGACCTCGACCTCGGCCGCATCGGCGCGGGCCTGCTGGGGCTGTTCCTGATCATGCTGTCGTTCGGCGCGACCGGGTTGTTCGCGTCCTCGCTGACGCGCGAGCCGACCATCGCCGCGGTCGTCTCGTTCGGCTTGCTGCTGATGCTGTGGCTGACGCAGCTGCTCGCCTACCAGGACACCCCGTTCGCCGCGGTGTTCGACTACGTCTCGCTGATCGGCCACTTCGACAGCCTGCGGCGCGGCATCTTCAATACCGGCGACGTCGCCTACTACGTGCTGCTGACGGCCTTTTTCCTGTGGCTGACCGTGCAGCGCCTCGACCTGGAGCGCAACTGACATGAGCCGCGGGCAAGTCCTCGCGCAACAGCTGCTCAGCGCCGCGCTGTTCGTCGCCGTGGTTGGAATGCTGGCGTTCCTGACGCAGCGCTACAAGGTCGAAGCCGACTGGACCGCCGGCAACCGCAACATGCTGACCGAGTCCAGCCGCAAGTTGCTGGCTTCGCTGCCCGACCCGATCGCGTTCAAGCTGTTCGTCTACCCGCGCTCGGAAACGCGCCCGGCGCTCGAATCCGACATCCGCCGCTACCAGCGCGTCAAGCCCGACATCACCGTCGAGTTCATCGACCCGGCCGCGAACCCGCAGAAGGTGCGCGACTACAGCGTGCAGCGCGCCGGCGAAGCCGTCGTCGAGTACCAGGGCCGGCGCGAGAGCCTGGGTGCGACCACCGAGCAGGCGATCACGTCGGCACTGCAGCGCCTGTCGTACGCCGGCGAGAACTGGGTGGTGTTCCTCGAGGGCCACGGCGAGCGCTCGATCAACGACTCCGAGCAGGGCGGCTTCGGCGAGTTCGCGCAGATGCTGCGCGACAAGGGGCTGAAGGTGCAGGGGCTCTCGCTGGTGAAGTCGCCGAAGGTGCCCGACAACACCAGCGTGCTGGTGATCGCAGCGCCGCGCTCCAGAATGCTCGACGGCGAGGCCAGGCTGATCGCCGAGTACGTCGAGCGCGGCGGCAACCTGCTGTGGCTGACCGACCCGGACGGCCCGGTGTCGCCCGACGCGCTGGCCAAAGCGCTCGGCGTGACCTGGCTCGACGGCATCGTGATCGATCCGGTCGCGCTGCAGCTCGGCATGCCTGCGGGTTTCTTCGTGCCGGGCCACTACCCGCCCAACGCGGCGGTGGCCGGGCTCGACATGCTCACGGTCTTCCCGCTGGCGCGCGCGGTGAAGGCGTCGGCCGAAGCCGGCTGGAACGGCCAGCCGCTGCTCGAGACGCAGCCGGAAGCCTGGGTCGAGACCGCGAAGGACAAGGTCAACCCGGACGACAAAGACGTGCACGGCCCGGTCGCGGTCGGCCTGACGCTGACGCGCGAGCACAAGCCGGCCGGCGCGGGCGAGGACGCCAAGGCCCGCCCGCAGCGCGTCGTGCTGATCGGCGACGCCGACTTCGCCGGCAACGGCTACTTCGGCCAGCAGGGCAACAGCCTGCTCGCGATCAATCTCGTGCAGTGGCTCGCGCTGCGCGACGAGCAGATCAACGTCGACGTGCCCAAGGCGCCGGACGTCGCGCTGGTGATCCCGGCCTGGGGCGTGTACGCGATCAACTTCGGATTCGTGCTGGTGCTGCCGCTCGCGCTGCTTGGTTTCGGCGTGACGCGCTGGGTCATCCGTCGCCGGGCATGAAGCGCGCGCAACTCAACGTTGTCCTGCTGGTCGTGGCGCTCGGCCTCGGCGCCGCGGTGTTCTTCTCCCAGAAAAAGGAGCCGGCGGGTCCGCGGCTCACTCCCTACAAGGCCGACGCCATCACCCGCATCACCCTCGAGCATCCCGGCGCGCCCGCGATCCGGCTCGAGAAGCAGGACGGCAAGTGGCAGCTGGTCGCGCCGGTCACGGCCGAAGCCGACCCGTTCGAGGTCAACGGCCTGCTCGGGCTCGCCGACCGCGAGACGCAGCACAAGGTCGAGAGCGTTGCGCTCAAGGAGCTCGGCCTCGACCCGCCGCAATTCACCCTGTCGCTCGACGACGCGACGATCGGCTTCGGTGCGACCGAAACGCTGGAGTTTCGTCGCTACGTCAAGGCCGGGGGCGAGGCGTACCTGATTGACGATCCGCCGGGCGCCGCGCTCGACCAGGACTACGCCGACCTCGTCGCCAAGGACCTGCTTCCGGCCGGCAGCGAGATCGAGCGCATCGAGCTGCCGAGGCTCACGCTGGCGAAATCCACCGACGGCACGTGGGCGGTCACGCCGGCCGACCCGAAAGCCACGACCGATGCGATGCAGAAGCTGGCCGACGGCTGGAAGGGCGCGCGCTCGATGTGGAACGAGCGGGCGGGCGACGCCAAGGGCCGCAGCGAGGTCGTGAAGGTCACGCTCAGGGGCGGCGTCGCGCGCGAGTTCACCGTCACCGCGCGCGAGCCGCAGCTCAAGCTCACGCGCGCGGACCTCGGCGTGACGCTGGTGCTGTCCAAGGCGCTGGCGGACGAGCTGCTCGAGCTGCCGGGGCTGCCCGAGCCGGCGAAATAGCCGTCGCGGCGTGCCGGAACTCCCCGAGGTCGAGACCATCCGCCGCGGCATCGCGCCGCACGTGGTCGGCCGCACGATCCAGCGCGTCGTCGTGCGCGAGCGCCGCCTGCGCTGGCCGGTACCCGCCGACTTCGCGCGACGCCTCGAGGGCCGCCGCATCGAAGGCACCGACCGGCGCGGCAAGTACCTGATCCTCGACCTGGGTGGCGACCGCCTGATCCTGCACCTCGGCATGTCGGGCCGGCTGCTGCTGCTGGCGCGCGGCCATGCGCTGCGCAAGCACGACCATCTCGACTTCGAGCTCGACGGTGACCTGTTGCTGCGCCTCAACGACCCGCGCCGCTTCGGCGCGGCGCTGCTGTGGCCCGCCGGCCAGCCGCACGCCCTGCTCGAGCACCTCGGGCCCGAGCCGTTTTCGGACGGATTTCACGCGCAATACCTGTTCGACCTGTCGCGCGGGCGCAGCGCGCCGGTGAAGAATTTCCTGATGGACGGCCGCGTCGTGGCCGGCGTCGGCAACATCTACGCGGTCGAGGCGCTGTTCCGCGCCGCGATCCGGCCGATGCGCCAGGCCGGGCGCGTCACTCGTGCCGAGTACCGGAAGCTGGTGAAGGCCGTACGCAAGGTGCTCGGCGATGCGATCGACGCCGGCGGCACGACGTTCCGCGATTTCCGCAACAGCGACGGCAATCCCGGCTACTTCGCGCAAAAGCTCTTCGTCTACGACCGCGCCGGCGAGCCGTGCCGGCGCTGCAAGACTCCGATCAGGCGCGTCGTGATCGGCCAGCGCTCTTCCTACTACTGTTCCGCTTGTCAGCACTGAGTCGCGGCCTGCGGCCGAGCGACTTTGCGGAGGTCCGCCAGGAGCGAGGTCGCAGGC